>JAAWLQ010000005.1 GCA_022797995.1 Lachnospiraceae bacterium | reverse complement strand
TCTGCTTCCACCACCAGCGGCGACATCCGGGCGGAGCATGTGACCGGAGAGTCTGAGGTGTCTTCTACCAGCGGAGAAATTATACTGGGCAGGCAGAATGGAGATATCACAGTATCCACCACCAGCGGAGATATCCGGGTGGAGGAGGTAACAGGGAAATCATCGGTGTCTACCACCAGCGGAGAAATTATTTTCAAGCAGCAGAACGGCGATATCGAGGCGTCCAGCACCAGTGGCGACATCAAAATAGAAGAGCTGCAGGGCAATTTTGAAATGGATTCCAGCAGCGGAGAGGTGCGAATAGCCAACGGAACCGGCCAGGGCAGGGCGGAAACCATATCCGGAGATGTGCAGATTTTCCTGGCGGAGCTCGCGGGAGACTTGAACATTTCCACTACCAGTGGAGAAGTATACCTTCGTCTGCCGGAGACAGTTTCCCTGACATTGGACTTTGACTCCACCAGCGGAGATTGCAGTACATTTTTTGACGATCAGCTTTCCTTTAATAAAAAAGGAAATAAGGTTGACGGGCAATACGGCGGAGGGGAGAGGCAGGTGCAGGTCTCCACCACCAGCGGAGATCTGAGAATCAGCCAGTACTAAAGTGTGGCAGTAAGGAGAAAGAGTCGGGAATAGATTGAACTGAAATATGATAAGTCTGCGGACACAGCTATACGGCAGAGCAAAGACAGACAATACACTCGCCAAACCGCATAGCTGTGTGATTGAAAAGCTGATATATGGTAATACTGCAGACAATTAGCAGGCATCCGACGGGACGTCATTCATAGCCACCATGGCCATGGCATAAATCTTCAACGCCTCCGTCAGAAGTCGCAGATTCAGTCCTTCATCCGGCTCATGGGCACCGCCGTGACCTGGGGCGAACAGTTCTTTCCGCACCCTCAGATCTTCTTCTGATTCTTTCATGCCGCCGACACCATAGGCGAAGGCCCGGGGAAGCTTTCGTGCATAAGTTCCGCCACCCATGACGAAGCTTTCTCTCTGCTCTCCGGTGATTTCATTATAGAGATCCGTCAGCAACTTTACCGCGGGGTGCTCTCTGGGGAAATAGTTTGGCGCGGAATCCCGTTCCAGTTCCCAGCGCATCTCATTCTGGCCGGCGGTTTGTTCTATGCAGGCCTGCATTTGGGTCCGGTCGGTGGATATGGCATAGCGAATATTAAAATGCAGGGAAATCAGGCCTTTTTCCAGGGTCAGCACGGTAGCCGCACAGGTAGTCCTGCCCGAGACTTCATCACTGCCGGCGATTCCCATATGTTCTCCATAATATTCTTCGGACAGATACGCTAGTTTGCCGAAGAGTTCTCTGTCTTCTGCCGGCAGAGGTGTAAGGGAAGCCAGAAAGCGCATCAGCTCATAAATAGCATTTCTGCTGCCGTCAGGGAAGGCGCTGTGACGACTTTCCCCTGTGGCGTTTACTCGAAAGGTCTCCTTTTTCACTTCCACTGTTATGGAAGGAAATTTTGCCGCTTCTGATTTCAGGGCAAGCTCCAGCAATGCCGTACGACGTAGAACCGCATATGCCGCGTCCGGAATCATGTTGCTGGCATTTCCGCCTTTAAGCTCCAGAACGGAAAGAGACAAAGGTTTCGTACTTTTCAGATTCCCTTCCACGATTCCCTTTTCCCCGTAACATACCGGGAAACCACTGTCTGCAATCATGGAAAGCCAGGGAGTGGGGTAGTGATCCGTATAATAGGCCAGATCCTCCATACCTCTTTCCTCGTCGCATCCCACGAACAGACAGAGCTGGTGTTTCAGGGGAATCTCCAGTTCCCGCAGACATTTCATCACGTACAGCATTCCAACAGCGGGACCTTTGTTGTCCTGGGCACCTCTTCCGATGAGGAAATGTTCCTTCTGCACAGGCGAGAAAGGCTCATACTGCCAGTGACTTCCCACAGGCACCACATCCAGGTGATTCCAGAAGCCGATCATATTCTTCCAGTCCTTCTCCTGCTCTCCGATGCTGCCCACATAATTCTCATAATTTTCCGTGTAAAATCCATGCTCCCGGCCCAAAGCCAGCGTTTCTTCCAGGCAGTCTTTACAGGGCTCCCCGAAGGGCGCCTCTCCCTCCTGGGGCTGAGAGACGCTTGGGAATCTTACAAGGCGCATGATATCTGCGGTCATCTGTTCGCGGTGTTCGTCGAACCAGGTGCTGATTTTGTCGTATAATTTCGTATCCATTGAGATCTCCTGTTTTTCACGAATCAACCATTTTTGCTCTTATTTTAACCTGTAACGCTTTTTGTTAGGTACGCTATATTAGGATAAATTTTCTGGAAAACGTTGATTTTACGGTACTTATCGAGTTATAGCGTACCTAATTTGAATTCGTACAGTTTAACTCTACAGGCTATCCAGCTTTTCTCTGACCCAGCGAAGTCTCTCCGCAGGGATATCCGATGGAAGCGTACAATCTGCGCCCAGGATAATGCCTGTTTTTCCGGCGGAAGCCAGAATTTTTTCCACCTCCTGCTCCACCTCTTCTCTGGAACCGGAGTAGAGAACTCCTCCCTTGCGATTGTCGAATCCACCCAGGACACAACGGCCGCCGAAATATTCCTTCCCCTCCTTCAAGGGTAGATTTTCCACATATATGGCCCAGTTTACAGCCTTCGAGGGATAATCCTGCCAGACTTCCACACGGTTGGGGTCTCCCGCCCAGCCGCAGCAGTGGAGGATATTATTCTCACTCAGAGTATTGGCATACTTGAGCACATCCAGCTCCACGGGAGTGACCAGCCTGCGATACTCCTCTGCGGTAAAGCGGAAGGTTTCGGCATTCTGGACACAGTAATAGATACCGGTGGCTCCTGCCTCTGTAATGACTCTGCGGACCAGGGCCTTGACATCCTGAGCGATGACAGTAAACGCGTGACATACAGCCTCGGGATTCTCCCGCAGATGCTTCATCAGAAGCTCCTCGCTGGTACCGAACCGCATCAGGGACATGGGGCAGAAGACATTGTAGAATACACAACATTCATCCTTTACGGCATCCACGATTGCTCTGACCCGATTGACCTGATTTGTGATATAGGGATGATCGTCACCCAGAGGTGTCAGGCCAAACCAGTCTTCGGCACAGGTCACCTTCTCGATATAAGGATTGGGGTAGTTAAAATAGCCGTCGCACATTACTTTGATCATATCCATGCCGGCTTCCCGATAGAGCTTCAGATGCTGCTCTACCATTGCGGCGCCTGTATCTTCATCCGAAGAAAAATGGTACCAGAAGCCCATGGGGACCTTGTCTACAGGTTCATTTTGAAATGCTTTTAATACTCTTTCTTTTTTTGTCATAGCGACCTCCGTTCTGAATACAGGACAATTTCCTGTTTCATGATTTCAACCATATGTGCCATTTGCTTCCTAATTCTTTTGTTAGCTGCTGTATAATAGAATCAAGTACAGATTCTATGAAGCGATTGTCCGGATTACTGCCGCTGAATCTCAACAGGACTCGTTTTCGTGGAATTTTGTCTGGAGAGTAATATGCAGATGCTGTCGCTTACCGTTCATCAGTCCCAGTATTAAATCGTATACATAATCCATCATCTCTGCTTCCGGCTGTTCAAAGGTGGTGATGGAAGGAATACAGTATTGCAGGTGCTCCAATCCATCAAAACTGATGATAGCCACATCCTTTCCGGGGACTCTGCCCACATCCCGAATGGCTTTGACAGCGGCTATAGCCACAGCGTCGGCAAAGCAGCAGACGGCTGTGATTTCCGGATGCTCTTTCAGACAGGAAAAGGTCAATTGATAGGTGTTGGAACACAGATAATGACTTTCCTGCATATAGGCCAGATTGTGGTCAAGACCATGCCGGCAGAGGGCATCCTTATAGGCATCCCGACGAATTCCGTATGCGCTGGTATCAATGGTAGAGGAGATGACAGTGCAGATATTTCTGTGTCCCTTTGCGATAAGATATTCCATCTGTCTGGCCGCTGTACCGTAATGATCTACCTGAACGCTGGAATAGGCCGTAGTGCCGATCTGATCCGGCAAAACTGTGTTGACAAAAACTACGGGACAGGACAGGGATTCAAAATATTTCGAGGGGACATCTCGAAAATCCCCACCGAAATATACCATTCCCGTCAGATTATGCTTATCAATATAGCTCAACAGTTCCTGAAATTTTTCAACTTTATCCTGAGAGTAATAATTGTCATGAAAGGACATAATCGTATAATCCGCATTATGAAACCGGATAAAAAGCGTCTTTGCCATAGACTGATGCAGCCAGTCGGCGATGCCTTCCAGAGCCAGGGCAATCTGAGGAATCTTGGTGGCAAGCTTCAGGGAGCGAGCGCTGTTGCGGGGAATATACTGATTTTCCTCGATAATTTTCATGACATGCCGCCGTGTGTTCTCGCTGATGTCGGGATAATTATTTAAAACCTTGGACACCGTACCAGGGGTTACGTTAGCCAGTCTCGCGATATCTCGTATGTTCATTTCCTTGACTCCTTGTATTCATCAGATCTGTGACAGGTGTGATTCCCAGTTTCTGCAGATTCAGATAGGAAAGCTCAACCATGTCATCCCAAAGCTTTGTGGGGTTGTGACAGTCGGATCCCACAATTACTTTTACAGACGACTGCGCAGCCATTTCCCAGAAATTCTCATGGGGATAGGGATAGCGCGCCCCATCCGGGAAATCGCTTATTCCCCGTCGAAAACCGTTGGCATTATACTCCAGTACCGTGCCGGTTGCCACTGCGGTATTGATAATGATATCTGCTGCTTTCCGGCAGTTATCATCCCACATAAACGGATTCAGCATATAAAGGTCAGGATGTGCCATTGCCCTGAAAAAACCGCTTTTCATTCCTTCCGCCGCAGTTTCGGCATAGGCGATGAACTGTTCTGTGGAAGATGTAGGACCGTAGATATTCGCAGTCATTCCATCTGTGTTTTTATAAAAATGTTCACCCATCAACAGATAGTCAACATTCCATTTGGTCAAAAGTTCTTCATAATAATGGCGATGCTCAGGTAAATACTCGATTTCCAGACCTTTCCACAAAATTATATCAGCCTGATATTTTACCGTCAATGCATTTATTTCATCTAAATACTCCTGTAATTCACAGAAAGGCATACGCAGACCATAGTCGATGTCTGGAAATGGACTGTGATCGGAAAATCCCAGCTGGGAAAGACCATTTTCAATAGCAGCTTTCACATAATCCTCTTCACATCCACCGGCATGCCTGCAGCGTTGCACATGTGTATGAAAATTCGTTTTAAAATATTTCATGAGAACCTCCCTTTTTCCCAGGTCAGAAATCCCGGACAGGCAGGGCCTGCCATAATTTGGATTTCCCCTGTTCTACATTTGTTCCGAAAATGATAAGAAACATTTAAGGAAACTAAGTGAATATAAATCCTTTGTTTTCGGAAACAAAACGGAATAAATTTTTTCTTTCGAAAATCATATAAGATCCAAAAATAGAAGATTTATTGTTATATAATAACATTGCATAAATAAAAATGCAATAGAATTAGAAAAATATACATAATTATAATAAATTTACCTATTTGATATTGACATATGATGTAAAGTTTAGTAATATTGAAAGCGAACGAAACTAAACCGGTTTCGTAAATAGAATTCTTTTGAAGGCTATCTGGGAAAATAACAGCGAAACAAATATGGAAAGACATACAGAACTTTCCGGAAAGTTTCTGTAAAGTCGGAGATTTTCCGGAGTTCTTATACATTTCCCTGAGCGTTCAAAAGGACAAATTTCATATTAGGAGGAAATGAGTATGAAAAGGAAGTTGTTAAGTGTTCTTCTGGCCGGCGCTATGGTTTTTTCTCTGGCAGCATGTGGGAATGATTCCGGTGAGTCAGGCTCTTCGGGAAGCAGTACGGCAGGGTCCGATTCTGCAGAAAGCAGCAGTGTTGAGTCTTCCGCTGTATCTGAGGAGAGTTCCGTGGAGGTATCACAGGGATCTGCTGAGGAAGAAGCGATTACCTGTACGCTGAAGGTGTGGGCTCCATCGGAAGATCAGGATCAGGAGTACGGCGCATGGCTTCAGACAATGTGCGAGCAGTTTAACGGACTGCACCCCAACTGGGATATTACCTTTGAATATGGTGTTTGTACAGAATCTGATGCAAGAAAGCAGGTTCTGAACGACCTTGAGGCAGCTGCGGACGTATTCCTGTTCTCATCTACGAATCTGGAGTACTTCTGCAAGGAGCAGGCGCTGGCTGAGCTGGGCGGAAAATATCTGGATACCGTAAATGAGCATTATTCACCTACTCTGGTAAGCTCTCTGACCTACGAGGACGGCGGTGTTTATGGAGTGCCCCTCACCACAAATACATATTTTATGTACTATGATAAGAGCGTATTTTCAGAAGAAGACATCAAGTCCATGGATAAGATGCTGGAAAAGGGAAAGGTTTCCGTTCAATTAGACAACGGTTTCTATAATGCCTGCTTCTTCCTTGGTGTTGGAGGTACTTTCTTCGGGGAGGACGGTATGAGCCGCGAATCCGGCGTTAAGTTCTACTCTGATGAAGGTGTTGCCATGACAGAGTACCTGATTGACCTGGCAAAGAATGAGAACTTCGTTTCCGCATCTCCCGAGGATGCAATATCTATTGCGTTACTGTTATAGGTACTTTTAGTCGATTTGACCTACGAATTTGTAATAGATAGTCAATTTCTGCTCTTTCACTCCATTGACCATAACTGGATTGTGTACTTCTATTTTCTCTATCAGCGTGTTCAGAACCGACGCTGTTAGCTTTTTCATGCCCACGCACTGTGCAAGGCTCTCTGTAAACTGTTCCGCATTGGTTACGGCTTCGGATTTGGCTTTATGTTGCTTTTCCAGTTCCGCCAACTTTTCCTCGTTTGCATCCTGCTCCTGCTCATAATGTGCTGACATCATGGTAAATTTCTTCTCCGACAGCTTTCCGCTTGAATAATCTTCATACAGCCGGATATACATCTGGTCAAGTTCGGCATTCCTCTTTTTGAGTTTGTCAATCTCCGCCTTTGTCTTTTCCGACCTTGCCATGTTGCTCTCATTCATGCCACGGAGAACATTGTTTATGAATCTCTCTTTGTTTTTCATAGCTTTTTCTGCGTGTCTGTCAATATCCGCTTTCACGGCGTTTTCAATATCGCCTGCGCTGATGCGGTGTGCGGTACAGAAGTTTGCTCCCTTTTTACGGTAAGTGGTGCATTGGTAATAAGTCTTGTCCAGTAAATCCCTGTCAGGATTGCGGTTATCCGTATGGATCAGGAGTGTCTGCCCACAGTCAGGGCATTTCAAAAGCCCTCTGAAAATGTTCTCATAGCCGGAAGTACACGGTTTGACTTTTGTATGCCTGTCAATGATGTCATTTGCCGTCTGCCATACCTCTTTGGTGATAACCGCCTCATGCACATCTTCCAAAATCTCTCTGTCAGCCCGACGGATATATCCCCTGCCTTTGCACTTGAATGTCGGCTTTGAAGTGCCATGCACATACATACCGCCTTTGTAAACAGGATTGCGGATAATCCTTGTGATAACCTCCTGTTTCCAATCGTACCAGTAATCCTCACTGCCTGGATTATGCTGTGAGAAAAACTCCTGCTTATAATAACTCGGTTTAGGGATTTTCCTCTCATAAAGCACCTTGCCGATACGGTTCGTTCCATACCCTTCCAGTGCAAGGCTGTAAATCAATCTGACAGTCGGCGCAGTCACTTCATCAACAATCAAGTGGTTTTTATCCTGCGGGTCTTTCTGGTAGCCAAACGGTGCAGTCGTTCCCATGAATTTCCCCTCCAATGCCCGTATGTGCTTTCCACTCTTGACCTTTTTGGAAATATCCCTCGAATAAAATTCATTCAGGATATTTTTGAAAGGCGTGATGTCAAGCCCGCCTTTCTGCTCGGAATCCACACCGTCATTGACCGCTATGTAGCGTACATGGTGCTGAGGGAAAAACACTTCAATGTATGCTCCGCTTTCAAGATAATTCCTGCCAAGACGGGAGAGGTCTTTTGTGATGACCGTATCAATCTTCCCATCTTCAATGTCGGCAATCATTCTCTGAAAACTCGGTCTTTGGAAATTTGTACCGGAGTAACCGTCATCCACATAGAAAGAGTAAGCCGCTTTCCCCATTTCCCTTGCAAATTTTTCAAGGATTGCTTTCTGGCTCTGGATACTCATGCTGTCCCCGACATTCCCATCGTCCTGTGACAGTCTGCAATATAAAGCTGTGATTTTTGTTCCATTCCCTTTCATCTTCCTACCTCCATAAAAGGGCGGAACACACTAACCACATTATAGCATGACCGCCCATAAAATTAAACCGTTTTCCCAACGATTTCCTCAAGATTTCTCCTGACCGTTTCCTCATTGATTTTGCGGAAAGCATCTTCCATGCTCTGACCTCCTAAGTAGATATGCTCCACGACAATCCGTGTCGGCATATTTCTGTTTTCGTTTCTGCCCTTGCTCTTGATTTTTTGTTTACTTTCCATTCAGTTCCTCCCTTCAAACGCAAAAAAGGACAGTTACAAACTGTTACGTCCATAACTGCCCTTACGCTGTTTTTTACAATCCAAAAAAATTACAAATCCTTTTTTTTGCTCTTACTTTGTAATCAAATAATCTCACATACAAGTGGCAGTTCATTACGCTGCCCACATCGGAATCGCACCGTCATTTTATGACTGGAATCTTTGTCAGATTCCAGAAGTATCATTATCATAGATACGCTTCATCGCCCCGCACATCTGCTGTGCATTTTGTCAGGTTTTTATCGCTCCATGCCTTTACGTTTTTATTCAAAAACAGGCATATCATGGCGCACTTACTTAGTGGCTACACATATCCTCACGTCCTGTATGCTTTTCGGTATTCAGTTGTCAATTTCCTTTGGTCTGCCCATATCGGAATCAGAAAAAACTGTTCCATCCGCATGATGCGTTCTCAAAAAATCCGCCTATAATTCTAACTTGTATGCGCCATATTTTTTAAGGACACGTTTGAGGATTTCTTTATCTTCCCCTTCTGCCGCATCATACATTTTTTTGAGCCTTTCCTGTTCGTGGGGAGTGAGTGTGTTGTTGTACGGCTTGTATCCCTCCATGATGAAAATCCCGCCGCCTGCCCCCGGCTTTGTATAGATAGGATAGCCATAGGAGAGGATTGAAACATCATGCTGTATGGTACGGGTACAGACACCAAATTCCTGTGCCAGCTCCCTTGCCGTAACGTGACCGCTGACCACAAGGATACTGACAATCTCCATTCTGCGGTATGCGGCGTTCATGCTGCCCTCCTCCTTTCAAACAGCCCCAATACTATAGTAAATGGTAAATATGCAAAAAACCTTCCTATTTACAAAAATTTTTTCAGAAATTTTTTGTCAGTGGGGGGCGGTAACGCCCGTATTGGTTTTAGGACATCTGCCTATGCAGATTAAAACCGCTTGTATTCCAATACTGGAATAGCAAGCACTGCCTGTGTCATGACACAGGGCAAAATAGCAAGCACTGCCTATGGACGTCCACAGGCAGAATTTTCACAGATTTTTCCTTACGGAACATCTGTGAAAATTGGCTTGCATTAAGGGGAAAAATTCCCCCTAACCCCCTATAAAAAATATGATTTTTAACGAAAGATTCCCATTTAACATTGAAAAATAAAACGAAAAATGCTTTTCCAAATGTAGACATAAAATATCTATCTATTACCCATAAAGCTGTGTATAAGTACAAATAAAAACACCGGAAAATGACGGTCAATCAATCACCATTTCCCGGTACTTATGCACTGAATTTATAGCTGACACTTAACACAGTTTTATATAGGTCAGCTTCTCAATGTCTGGATCTGAAACCATAGCAAAAGTTTTTATTCCATATCCCGATATTGGTCTGCAATTTCCTCTGTGACTGGATATAAATTGCAATTATCTATTGTATAAATTTGACTGCAAAGCTGCTCAATATCTTTGTAATGGTGAGAAGTAAGAAAAATGGTTTTACCCTCAGCTGACAGCATACGGATAATGGATTTCACATCTTCATAAGTTTTGATGTCAAGCGCATTAAACGGTTCATCCAAAACTAAAATATCCTGCCCTTCCATAACAGCCTGCGCTAAACCTAATTTCTGTTTCATGCCAAGAGAATAGTTATCAACCTTTGTCTTGTTATCCGGGTCAAGGCCTACTTTTTCCATAGCTTCCCTGATTTCTTTATCACCAATTTTCCCTTGAATATCAGCTAAAAATTTTAAATTTTGATAGCCGCTGTAAATCCCAACAAAACCGGGCGAATTGATGAATACACCCATATTTTCAGGAAAATCCCGTCCGCCTTTTCCGAGCTGTTTCCCCCGCACATAAACTTTTCCGCTGTCTGGCTTCTCAAAGCCGCACAATATTTTGAAAAGAACAGATTTACCACTGCCATTTGCACCAACAAGCCCAACCGTTTCTCCCTGCG
The DNA here is from genome assembly GCA_022797995.1 of Lachnospiraceae bacterium. Classification (GTDB taxonomy): domain Bacteria; phylum Bacillota; class Clostridia; order Lachnospirales; family Lachnospiraceae; genus Acetatifactor. The sequence goes on along the minus strand of JAAWLQ010000005.1, from coordinate 22,242 downwards.
CCACGCAAAACGATACCTCACGCAGAATTATCTTTTTCCCAAATTTTTTTGACACATTTTGCACCTTAATAAATGAATCCATATATTTTTTCCTCCTAACCTAACAGCTTTCGATAACCAAAGCTTTTTAACAACAATAATAGTCCCAATGAAAGCGCTGTCATAATGAGAGCCGCCACATAAACAGATACTCCAGTTTCCAAATCAAGCAATTGAATCCGTGCCATGCTCGACAACCCAAAAGGAAGATATTTTATCCAATGCGCAGGCATAAAACAGAGCATATTTCCCACAACCAGAATAAGAAACCCCATTGTAATTTGTTTTGTCAAAAAATATACACCAATCATGACAAGATACTGGAATAAAATATCAAGAAACTTTAAACCTGCGGCATATAAAAGCATCATTCCTGCGGCTTTGTTAAAACCATATCCGAAAAAGATACTGCCAAGCACCCCTCCTGCTAACCATAAAAATACATATAGGATAAGAAATATCACACTGACAGTTAATATCCCAGATAATACCTCTTTGCGCCCTTTTGTGCGAATGGAAATGAACATTGACTGCCCGCTGATTATATGTTCCACAAAGATTGCCAATAAATATAAAGGAACGATATTGACAATCAGCAATTCAAGAAACGGCAGAACTTGAAAATAACCTGTGCCATGTCCATAAAACAATATATATATCCATTCTTCGCTTGTCATTAAATATGCGTTCCCCAAGCCTTTATATAGCACAATACCCAAAACAACAGCGCACATTATGATAAAATGATGTTTCGTGATAAGCGCCTTTTGGTAATATGCCGCAATTCCCTGCCATTTTTTTTGATATTGCAAAATTTTCATTCGCCGTTTAAAGCGTAAAGACAACAGCATGAATATACATAAGCTAATGGCAGTAATCCCTGTAACCGCAAACCGCCATGGCGATGTAAGGTTATGGTGCAATATAATCAAGTGATTCAGCCCAGTGACAGGTATTCTCTGTAATGCAGGAATTTTTATCCATAAAGCAGATAATATATAAAGAGTTACAAGTATTTTGACTGACAACTTCCGTCCTATAAAATGACCGATCCATATACAAAGACCGAACACAAACCATATTCCCAATAGCTGATATATGGTAATGATTATAAATGCCACAAGCGGATTCGAAAACCACTGCTGCAATTCACCAAATAATTCAGCATTTACCATATTTTGATAAAGCAACCAGTTGTTTTTGACATTCAGACCAATACCTGATATAAGGATTAGTACGGTTTGTATCGTAACCATAACCATTGCAATCAACCCTGTTCCGAGCCATTTTTTCCAAAAATAAGCATAATAGCTCCCAAACCTTAAAACAGTCTGTCCGCTGTCATCTTCCAAAAAAGAAAAGCAGCTTAATAATACAAGCGGAATCAGAAAATAAGTAAGATAGTAATGGTCTGACACCGCCGATACAATATATTGTTCAAAGCTCAAATCATTGCCATAGCGTGAACTTAAGGAAAAGAGCAAACAGCCTGCAAAAAGAGCGAGTGCTTTCCCATACCCCCATAGACTGATATTTTTTCTTATAAGTGAAATCATTGCATCTAAGCCTCTACGATTCTCATTTTTTTGAGCCTTGCATAAAAACAGGCAAGCAAAGCAGTTGCAGCCATCAGCAAAACCGGTCCAACTACAAAAGACAAAACAGATACGGCTTCACTGGATACGCAGGTTGGCTCAAAGGCAGTCACCAATCTGTACTCTGGAATGCTGAGAATAGCCAAAATGAAACTCTCCAACACGGAATACATAAACGGAGCTGTAAGGACTATGAAAATATTTTTGCAATACAGGGCAAGGACAAACCCCATTGTCATAACTAAAATCCCAATCAATCCTTTCCAACAGGAAAGAACGACAGCATAAAGCATTGGACGCTGTATAAATGTGTCAAGAAACACATGGGCAAATGGCGATTCCGGCATACCTGGGTCAAAGGGAACAACAGGGGCTTTTACATACAATGCAATAATGGCGGAAAGTATATAGGGAAAAGCTATTATGGTAAAACTTCCCCAAGCGTAAACAAGCCATTTTACAGCCATGTATTTCCTTATCGAAATGCGCGGAACTACATAGAGCAGGAAATTGTTTTTCTTTTCATAAAACAAACTCCAACATAGGGGGATAACAGCAAACAGCGGATAGAGCAGACCGAAAAACTCTGTTCCTATCTCCCACGCCTCCAAATCATAGTGCAAGGCGTAATTTTGATAGAGTGTGCAGGATAACACGCTTGCAACAACAGCCATTATAACTGTCACAAGTAAAACTGGTAAAAATACTTTTTTCCATTCAGTTTTTATTAAACGAAACATATTCAACATTCCTTTCTGTATTTTTCATCAGTATAATCAAGTGCTTTAGCTATTTCAACGGTTGGGAAACAAGAGAGGGTTTTAAGGGGATATAATAATTTTCATTCCCTTAAAACCCTCGTTCATGCCTGATTATTATAGAAAACAACTCCAAATACAACATAATTTGAGCCTTCTATCTGCTCGTTTCTGGTAATTACTTTACCATGATAACGTTCTACGATACGGAGAACATTGTATAGTCCATAGCCATGTGAAGCCTGCTCTGCTTTTGTTGTCAAACCTTTTTTGAACAAGGACATAAATTCCATGTTCGACATGGCAGGATAAGGATTGGAAACACAAACTTCCGAATGCTGCTTGCCCTGTCTGCTTCTTAAATAAACTGTATCCCCTTTCCCAGAAGCTTCCACCGCATTGTCAAGAAGAATACCGATTATCTCAACCCACGCTGTTTCGGGTACTCTGGTTTTCCTAAAAAGAATATGCAGTTCAGCATCAAGTTGGATACCAATCATTTCTGCCTGCTTCATTTTTCCGAAAATAACTCCGGAGATTATCTTACTGTCGCAGGAAAGCAATGCGCTCTCACCAGAATTTATCGCAAGCCCCTTTGTCAGCTCGGAAATGCTGTTTTGCGCTTCTTCCAACGTGGCTGCAGAAGATACGGCGACTTCAATGGCAAGCAGACGGTTGTTAAATTCATGCTGTCTTGCCCGCACCTGCGAGATCAGTTCTTCGACAACCGGCACATACTGCTCTATCATACGTATCTGTTTTCTTTCCTGCTCCCATCGCCAATTAAGAAATAACAAAATGCTGTCAATCAGCATAAGGGCAAGAAGTAAAATTACAATCATCGGAAGATGTGTTACGAATTTATCTGTTTCAAATGAAGCAAGAGATAATACCGTAACAAAGAAAACTGTTATGCTTGCCGTTGTAATACAGACAAGAAAACTGCCTGCCTGTATCAGTTGCCGCAAATGGTAAAAAACAGAAGTAAAAATAAGTACAGCAATCAATATAAAAGCGAGTAACCGGACACCAAACTGCATGACAATATCATTTGCACCACACAGTGTAAGAAAAATCACACTAAAAAAGCGGGTGAGAAAATAAACAGAAAAAACCATCATCGTTCCACAAAAAGCAGTTTTTCCATCTTGTATTTTCAAAAACATACTTGCAAGCATCAAAACAGCTATTATCAAAAAGCAGGAAGTGAAAATATTGTTTGACAGTGAAATTTCAAACCCTTTCTGCATAAACAGCCTGCCTTCTTGTCCCACAGCTACATAGTCTGTCCTTGCCACAACACAGCTCATAAGTATCAGGGGAAACAACAAAATATCGCTTTTTTGCAGGGTATAACGCTCACGGAAAAGGGCTAAGCAGCACAGCGTTAAAACTGCTGCATCTAAACATAACTGTAAAATATTGATTACAATATCAGGCATATTTGTTACCATAATGCAGATTGAAACTTATTACCCACGGGAATTTTTTCTGCAAAACCTTTCAAAAAAATAAACCGCTCTGCCTTATCAATTTTTTCAATATGTGCGGTATTTACGACATAACTTTTATGGCATTGCACAAAGGAAGGCTCATCAATGAGAGATACCATTCTCCCTAAAGTATATCCTGAAATTGTATCTTCCTTCATACCAAGCGTACGGCTATTGATATGAACAATGACTTTTTTCCCAAAGGCTTCAATATATGCGATTTCTGCCACGTTATAATCAAGTATAAATTGTTTTTGCTCTATCTGTATATGTTTTTCTTCCTGCAATAGTTTCGATGATAAACCTAACGCATCACAGAACGCCGTTTGAAATTCTGCTTCTGAATAAGGCTTAATCAGAAAACTGTAACACTTCACATCACGGTATGCGGTCAATTCTTCCCCTGCCAATGCTGTTTCAAAAATAATCGGTGTATATTTATATTCCGGCAAGCTCCGTAATTGCTTTGCAAGGCTTGTACCTTTGTAATCCTCTAATTGAATATCTAAAATGAAAAGGTCAAATTTTTCCTGCTGTGATAAAGAATATGCCTTATTAGCCTCGCCGCAAACAAAAACAACGTGTGATACATCAATCCTGCTTATAAACTGCTTTATTTTCTTTACGGCAGACAGATTGTCTTCAACCAGTAATATCTTAGCCATTTCTTCCAGCTCCATTCTTTGTTTGTTTCATTCGCCTGTCAAGCGGCTTTACGGCATCTATTGGAATTAGCCACATATTCCCTATTCTGGTCACATTCAATATGCGATTATCCTCACAAAGTTTTTGCACCCATCTTTCCGATACGCCCCATTTCTTAGCCGCTTCAGGACACGACATATATTCCATAAGCTAATCATCCTCACTTTCATTTCTGCCTATGCAATATTATATACGGTTACCCGAAGTAAATCAAGCAGCTTTAAAACAAAGGATATGCTGTGTCAAAAATATGGGAACTGAAAAATATTGCTCTTTTATATTGGACTTTTTCTGCATTCCGAAAAGCAGAACTCTTGAAGTCTATTTCCTTTACTTCTTGAATTCTGAAAATCGGAACTCTTGAAGTCAGATTTTTGAACTTCTGCAATTCCGAAAATCGGAATGTAACAATACTGATATTAACTAAACTGAGTATATTCATACTGAATCAATCATATCAATCCTATCCTAATCCTTCCCTTTGCATTGTGGACAATGTGCATATCAGGCTATGAAGTCATGGATAACGCTGTTCACAGCACATGGAAAAGCTAAAGTGCAGCTTTCCCACATCCTGCAAACAGCGTTACCCACAACTCCATAAGCAGCCAGTTATACACATAGCCCACAACGCCGACTATGGCGGAATCCCTCTTCTTTCCTTTCTGTCATTATAAAAGAAACGTGTTTCCCATTCTGCTATGTCTTTCCTTTACGCCTGTGAACCGCTTACAAAATTCTTGACATAGATAATGTTTGGCTTGCCCAATCCCTGCCTTACGCTCTCAATCAATCCTATGCCTTTATCGCTGTCAAGCTCCCTCATCAGCTTTACAGCCTTGTCATTGGCGCAGTGAAACTTGTCCTTTACCTCATCAACAGTAAAATATATGTATGCCCTGCCATTTCCGTCAATCCACCCATTTTTCTGTGACAACTCCATACGGTCAATCATCATGCCATAGAGCAGCTTTGCCCCGATTGACAGCGCATCAAACTGTCTTTCCGTAAATAACTGCTTTGGTATGCGGTAAAAGGCATACTGGCTGCTCTGTTTCCCATAAAAATATCCAAAATCCATTTGTTGGTTCTCCTTTACCTCATTAGGCGGCTTTTTTCTGCTTTTCATTGTCTGGCATAGATTTATCCCTTTTTCCGTCTTCGTTTCATTTTCATACGATAATTAACGTGAATTTTGGGAATAAAACACCCTGTTTGTAACAATTCTCCATCTATGCCATGTAGAGAGAAAATTTAGTCCACAAAACTATCTGCCGCACATAGTCCATGAACACAATCCTCTGTTTCTTCATTTCCTGCATCAATTATCACTGGAATTTAACTTCGACATTCTCTGCCTTGCCTGTTCCCTCTGTTTGTCATTTAACATCCTCGGCTTACGGTAAGTAATGTATGATTTCGGCATGGAATAGGTCTTGTCAATGTCCGTCTGTTTCAGCAACTTGTAAGTGCCAGGGTAATCAGCCACAAGCCGATCCAGCCTGCGCATCACCGATTTATCCCTTGTGTAAACCGTAGCTGTTTGTTCGACAGCATTGTAATTAACTACCGTTTCCATCTCATATTTTGTTAAATTTGCCATGTTCCCATATCCTCCTGTTTTTATGTATCAAAAAAGGACTGCTCTCTGCAATCCTCTTTTTCAGTGTGTTCCTGCCCTGTATTTTGTTTGATGTACCTATAACTGTGACGCAACATCCATGATGCGCGAAGGCACTGTGAATGCATATTTCTGCGGTACATGGCAGGCAGCGCAGACTCAGGAGATATTGGGTGATAATTTCGGTGTGGCGCCGCTTCCTTCCGTCAATGTAAACGGCACAGACTATCAGCTTCGTCCTTTTAACTCTGCAAAGGGAATCGGTGTGAAGTCCACAACCCAGTATCCTCAGGTAGCCATCGAGCTGGCACTGTATCTGGGGGGGTATGACAGTGAGAAATATCACTATGAGAAGCGGGGATATGTTCCATGTTATGATGAATATCTTGCAACTGATGAGATTCAGGCAGATAATGTGGTAATGGTAGACAACTACACAGTTTCCAATATAGCAGTGCCCCGTATGAGCTTCACAGAGATGTCCTGGTTCTGGACTCCCGCAGAGAGCTTCGGCAAGGAAATTTTGAGCGGTGTAGTCACGAAAGACAACGCGTCGGAGAAGCTGCAGGCTTTCGAGACAGCTGCAAATTCTTCCGGACTTGAATAAACAGATGAAATCCGGATTCAGGTGTAGGCGACGATAATCATGCGGCCCGCAGACACAGTCCAATGTGTCTGCGGGTTCTTCGTAAGGGAAAGAGGTTTCAACCATGAAAACCAGAAAATCAAAAAAAGAATTTGAAAACAAATATCCGGCCATGGATGCCCTGAAGAAGGGTTCTTTGCTGACTCGTCTTTCAGCTTTGTTCTTTGGCGTGGGATGTCTTGCCCGGGGGCAGATTGTAAAGGGTATCATTTTTTTGGCAGCGGAAGCCGCAATTATTTATTATATGATCCAGACAGGGCTTCACAATCTGAGCATGCTGATTACACTTGGTGAGCAGGAACAGCAGAAAGTCTGGAATGACGCCAAAAGTGTATATGAATATGTGGATGGTGACCGTTCTCAGCTGATCCTTTTGTTTGGAATCATCACCCTGGCGGTTGTGCTTGTGCTGATTCTGCTTGGCAGGAGCTCCCTGCGTCAGGCATATAAGCTGGAATGTCTCAGGAAAGAAGGACGACAGATTCCGGGACTCCGGGAAGAAGTAAAGGATCTGTTCAATGGCAATCTGCAAATCACCCTGCTGTCACTTCCGGTGACAGGCGTGCTTGCTTTTACGATACTGCCGCTGGTATTCATGATCAGTATGGCTTTTACAAGCTATAGTGTGGAGAACAGCAAGCTGGTTCTTTTTGACTGGGTAGGCCTGGAAAATTTCAAGAGGGTAATAGGATTAGGCGGAAGTCTTGGGAAAACTTTCTGGCCGGTGTTGGGATGGACACTGATTTGGGCGCTTGTAGCGACCTTTTCCAATTATTTCTGCGGCTTGATACTGGCACTTTTTATTAACTGGAAAGAGATCCGGGCAAAGAAAATGTGGAGATTTTTCTTCGTGCTGACAGTGGCAATTCCCCATTTTGTCACGTTGCTGATTATGCGCACCATGCTTCAGCCGGAGGGTGCGATCAACATTATGCTGCGGAACATGGGAATCCTTGGCACAAAGGAATCGCTGCCTTTTTTCACCAATGCAGCCTGGGCGAGAGTAACGGTTATTCTGATCAATATATGGGTGGGCGTACCTTATATGCTCCTTCAGGTAACGGGAATTCTGCAGAATATTCCGCAGGAACTGTATGAGGCGGCCCGTGTGGACGGAGCAGGTCCCATTGTAACCTTCCGGAAGATTACACTGCCCTATATGATGTTTATTATGATGCCGTATCTGATTACTACGTTTACCGGCAATGTAAACAATTTTAATGTCATTTTCCTGACCTCCCAGGGCTTGCCGAGACCGGTGGATTCCACAGCCGGCAAGACGGACCTGCTGGTTACATGGCTGTATAAGCTCACCATTGAGAACCAGTATTATAATGTAGGTGCAGTGATAGGTATCATGACCTTTGTGACATTGGCTGTTGTATCGCTGATAACCTTTAAATTCAGTGGTTCCAACAGGAATGAGGAGGCGTTTAGATGAATAAATTCAGCAGATATCCTTTAAAGAAAAAAATAACTGTGACGGCAGCCCATCTGTTACTTACCATATTGTCTGTAATCTGGCTGATTCCCGTTCTGTGGGTTATATTGACCAGCTTCCGCGGGACGAAGGGTTCGTACAGTTCCACTTTCTTTCCCACCAGCTATACCTTTGACAATTATATAAAACTATTCACGGATTTTTCCGTGTTTAATTTCCCGAAAATGTTGTTCAACACCTTTCTGGTTGCGGGTGTAAGCTGTCTGATTTCCACTTTCTTCGTGATAGCAGTGGCGTATACGCTCTCCAGACTGCGTTTCAAGGCCAGGAAGCCCCTGATGAATGCCGCGATGATCATTCATCTCTTTCCCGGATTCATGTCCATGATCGCAGTTTACTATATCATTAAAATGCTGGGCTGGACGGCGGGTCCCATGCTGCGTGTGGCAATGGTTGCGGTCTATGCAGGCGGTGCGGGCTGTGGCTACCATATTGCAAAGGGATTTTTTGATACGGTTTCCATATCGCTGGACGAGGCCGCCATGCTGGACGGAGCCAGCAAATGGCAGGTGCTCACGAAGATTATCATGCCACTGAGTAAACCGGTTGTAGTTTATACTTTGCTGACATCCTTTGCCGGACCCTTTAAGGATTTCATGTTGGCAAAGGTGCTGTGCGGAACCCACAGAGACTACTATACTGTGGCGGTAGGGCTGTATCAGATGCTGGATGTGGAGTATATTGACCAATGGTTCTGCAGCTTTGCTGCCGGCGCCGTCATTATCTCCATCCCGGTTGCGGCCCTGTTCCTCGGTACCCAGAAGTACTATGTGGAAGGGGTCAGCGGAGCGGTGAAAGGATAAGCACGCCCTGAAAGGGCGAGCGGTTCATAAGAAGAGTTCTCAATCATTCTGTCGGGAATGATATGAGGGCTCTTTTTTATGGATTTTATTATTTCTTTTCAATTTTTCAGATTTTTAGCAGCTATGAAAGAAATTTTTTTGGAAATAAAGATAATGTGTAGAAAGAACTATTCTGTAAAAAAAGCGTTTATAAAGATACACAGTTCAGGGAAAGGAGGGGCATTACTATGAAAATTACAGGACGAGTTGCTTTTTTATTAACAGGCTGTCTGTTGCTGGCCGGTTGTGGAGGAAATCAGGAGGCTGATCCTTTTGCAGGGAATGGCAGTACTGTAGAAGGACAGAATGGCACAGGGCAGGAGAACAGGGATTCTCTGCCGGCATTGGAGGGAGAGAATGGCGGAGATGATGAGGAAGAAAGCCAGGGTGGAGAAGCAGAACGGGTGAAGTATCGCATCGTGGACGGAGCCGAATCCGGCGATCTGGTGCTGGCAGGAGAGGGCTGGGGTAGTGTCTATACCCTTTTTCTGGGGGACAATTCCGAGGTCCCGGTGTATCTGGATGGAGAGATTGCGGACAGAACTATGCTGGAAGACGGAATGAAGATAGGAATTGCCGGCGGTTATGTTATGGAGACGTTCCCCGGCCAGCTGGGAGGAGATCTGGAAATCTATGCTTACAGCAGGGGGACGGAGCAGAACCCGGGCGGTGGATATTACGATCTGTGCGGGCTGTATCTGAAGGTGTTGGATGATCTGTGGGAAAGGGATAATGGCCTTAACAGTGATGTTCAGCATGTCAGTGTGGACTTGTCCGAGGCGCCCGGAGAACTGACAGACGGGGAGAAGAGTGCCATTGCGTGGATTTTCGGTTGTCAGCATCAGGTGGAATCGCTGACGATGACACAGGAGGAGCTGGCGGAGGCGGGATATCTGACGGAACTGGAGCTGAGCAGTAAGAATAAGCTTTATCAGTGGGAGGACGGGGTATTGTTCCGGATTACTGCCATCCAGTGGGAAGAGGGGGAGACCTATTCTCTGCCTGTGATAAAATTCAATGCCGATAAGTGGCGCAGCCCCAGAGGAGCCTATTTTTTCTCTGATTGTTTTGCCGTCTGGCCGGAGATGGGGACCTGGAGCGACTATGAAATCGGCGGGGAAGCGATTTCATGATTGTAATCCGGAAGCTGTTTCCCACGGTACTGAATAGTCATAGCCGGGAAGGTACAAATGTACCTTCCCGCACCTCTAGTGCTTTTTTTGATAACGCCGGTTTTTGTTCTTTCCGGATACCTTGATTACATCCCGTTCCGCTAATATTTTCAACAATTCTCTTACTCTGGAAGCCTTCAGCCCTATAAAGGCTGAGATATCATCTGCCCGATATTCTGTTCCGATATTCATATATTCTGTAATCTGTCGAAGCCGCTCTTCTGTTATCGCCGATTTTTTATCGCCGATTTTTATCGCCGATTTTTTATCGCCGATTTTTATCGCCGATTTTTTATCTTGAGGTTTTTGGATAAAAAGTAATTGTAAAAATGTTCGATCAGGGGAATATTCTTCTATTACCCTTGGCATAATCCAGCCCTGACTTTCCCATACTGCGTAGATATCCGGCACACCACTACCCGCACGCTCACCAATACCAATCATATTGAACATTTTCATCAGTGCCTTATTCCTCGGGTCAGAGATCCCGCCTTTCAGCATTTGCTTTTTTCCAGTTCGTATGCTGCCGGGATTTTCCATGATAATGCCGTCCGCTTCCTTTTTAATTACAATCCCTCTTGGCAGATAAAAATCTGTGTTTACAAGGCAATTTGCCAAAGCCTCCCTGACAGCCCTATGGACAGGAGTATCATCAATCCGCGTTGCACCCTCCAACATAAAAGGTATTTTTAAATCCTTCACTAATTTTCCATATACACGGAAAAAGAAATCAAACAAATTTCCAGTCCAGTCTCCGGAACTGGACTGCAGCCGGTCAGTCCAACGGATAGACGGGTCCAGCATTTCTCTGTAATCAAGAAAATACTCTGGAAATTCATATAGAATTTTGTATTCATCTCCAAACATCAGCAAACCTGCAGCTGTAGGGTGAAGCTTCTGATCTGTATTGACCTGCCTCGCCGCGCCAATTCTTTCCAGATATGCCTCGTCCTCCAATTGCTCCCAGACATGTTCCCGGCGATATGCCATATGACGGTTGCGGTAAGCATGTACAGTTTCTCTGTTAAATACATCCAATTGCATTTCTTCCAGGACTTTCATATCCATAGTGTCTTCTGTCTGGTCACGAAGCATAGCTTTTACTTCACCGGACGTACAATGATAGTCACCTTCCCAATTCCGCCGATAGGTTCCTTTAAACATATCTCCGCCTACATATACCGGTTTCTGTTCCCGCTTTGCCGCAGGAACATGAATCACCAAAATGGTTTCATTTCCTGCCTGATATGTTTGTACATTTCTGTCTGACAACAGATTTATACTTATTTTTTGTGAATTGTTGATTGTATTCCAAAAATCTCTGCGTAGCTTATCTTCATTCTGCAATCCGGTGGTATGCCAACTGCCGTTCTCTCCTTCTTCGACGCCAAGAATGATGACACCTCCATAGCAATTGGCAAACGCAGAATATGTGCTCCACAGAGAGTCTGGTATCCCGCCTCTGGCCTTCTTTACCTCCCGGCGGTTGTCTTCTTTATAATCGTCAAATCGGGATAAATCAAACATTGAAGCCCCTCCTATATTGCCAGATTTCTATCAGTCTTCTATTATCCAAGCTCAACTATAAATTTTAAGGCTGTATTTAACTTATTTCGTTATACAGGATATTATAATGTAAGACGGCTGTATTTTCAACCGTAACATTTTCAACCAATTATTGATTTCACGGTAATTTTGCAATATGCATGGTTAAACAATTACTCCTGAAAATGTATATAAAACTACAAATATTTTCTATTCTGTGTAACAAAACACTCCGCATGATTCGTTATAATTATATAAGAGGAAATTCGACTATGATGGGGGAAGTATGATATTACTGATGATGATAGACTCTCCGGAGGACAGGAGAAAATTCTGTATTCTGTACGAGGAATACAGATATTTAATGCATAAAGTTGCCATGGACATTCTGCATGACTGTTATCTGGCGGAGGACGCAGTACACAATGCATTTATGAGGGTAGCCCATAATATGGGGAATGTGGCAGAGCCTGACAGTCGGCAGACGAAAAGCTACTTAATCGTTATCACCAGAAATGCCGCTATAGATATCTTCAGGAAGAGGAAAAAGCAGATGCAGAGAGAAATCACCACAGATGAAATCGAAGAGGAGAAAATGCCCGCGACCTATATGAAGGAGACGGACACCGAAAATGAAATATTGAATATTCTCAGGAACCTTCCTGAAAAATATAAGGATATATTTCTGCTGAAATATTCGGCGAATATGGATAACCGTGAGATAGCAAAGGTGTGCGGCATCAGGGAAGGTACGGTAAGACAGCGGCTTGCCCGGGGAAAGGTGCTGATTGAGAATGAGCTTAAGAAGCTGGAGGAGGACGGATATGCGGTATATGGAAGTAACGGATGAATGGCTTTATAGGTATATGCCGATGGCGGACGAAACGATGATCAGAGAGCTTGAGGATAGTACGGACTATACATATCAGTTTTCGGTCAGATTTGAACGGAAAATGAAGCGGTTGATATGGCGGGAAGCGCATTGGTGGCTGGATGCTGGATACAGGCAGCTGAAACGTGTGGCACTCCTGGGAATTTGTGTTGTGGCTTCCGTACTTTTACTGTCCTTGAGTGTGGAGGGAAACCGGATTAAATTCTTTGATACGGTCAGTACCATGCTGGAGAGTTCAGTGCTGTATACCTACTTTACGGATGAACAGGAAGGCGAATTTCAGGCCAGAGAACCGGGGTATCTGCCGGAGGGGTACAGGGAAACTGAAAGGAGTTTGTCGGATATACATATGTTTTTGGTGTTTGAGAATGAAAAAGGGGAAATGATAACGTGGGAGCAGATACTTGTTTCATCGGGTGCCAGTGTGGGAATGGATATGGAATATGATGTTCGTGAGACAAAAGAGGTGAATGGAAAGTCTGTTGTGATCTGTTCTTATTTTGAAGGAGATAAATATGCATATTGTGAGTATAAAGAATCTGTATTTATACTGACTGCGGATAATTTACCAGTGGATGAAATATGCAAAATGTTTATGTTTACAGGGTACCAATAAATAATCTCTGAGAAATTTAACAAACAGTTTCTATTGTTTTGTTATAATTTTAAAATCTAAGGAAGGAGGAAGAGGGCATGAAGAAATTGATGAGGCAACTGACAGGAATTGCGGTTTGTGTATGCATGCTGCTATATGGAGGTACTTCATCCATTACAGCTGTTGCGGAAGAATTGAGTGTACAGATTGAGCCAAGGATGACTTATATTTCTACTTATAATGTACAGCTTTCCATTTCTGATAATGGTATAGCAACCATAATGGGTACAGTGACTGGCAGAATAGGTGTTACACAGACTTCTGTTAAGGTTACTTTACAGAAAAGTGTATCCGGAACATGGACAGATGTGGAATCATGGGAAGCATCCAGTGACAGCAGAAAAGCGTCTGTTGATACGACCTATCAGGTTTCCAGAGGCACATATCGTGTCACAATGATATGCAGTGCAAACAGTGAAAGCACATCTGCCACATCAGCAACGAAGACCTATTAAGTATTGGGTAATGAAAACTGAATAATGGTATCGTGGTAAATGGTAATATGCGGCATATGCCGAATCATCAAATTTATTTACAGGAATAATAAGTGAAAGGTGGAATTACATATGAGGAAAAGTTTATTAGCAACATTGCTGGCTATAGCATTATTTTTTGGCGTAGCGGTTCCCAGCAGTATAATTTCGGAAGCGTCTGGATTATCCGAAATTAAGGATATGTCTGAAAATCAGATAGAATCTTCGGATATCACATTGGAAAATGTGGATATTGCGGAACTCCCTGTAATAAGTTATAATAACATTGAGAGACCATATGCAGGGGAAACTATAGTAGTTGACGGTATTTCAGCACATTCGGGCAGTAACGACAACCCCAATAATTCGCTTCTTTTTGAGAACAATCTGGGAGATAGCCAGGCTTTAACAGTGGCTAACGAGCAACGTTGGTATGCGATGATCTTGAGCGAAAAAACGAAGGTATCTATTTACATGAGTATGGATACTACTATGGATGCAGATTTATATGTATTTTCCCTGGATAGCTCTGCAGGAACACTTAATCTGATTGGAGGCAGCACAAATTCGACATCAGGACAGGACGAATATTACAGCGCAGTATTGGAGGCAGGGACGTATTTTACCTGTGTCTCAAATTATGCAGGGGCAGGTACTTATAATATTGCTTATTATCAGACCAATGTGGATGTGAACTATGAAGTAAATGATTCCCTTGATACAGCAACAGATATTGTTTTCAATCAGAAGATGGTTGGAGCGCTTGATTGTCCTTATGACATAGATTTATATAAGTTCACTGTCACAGAATATACATGGATTCGTATGTTCGGAAATTATCCGGGTAAATATGAGCTGGGAGTTATTGCTTCTACAGAAGGGACTGAGTGGGGACTGGAAGGGAATACAGGAAATGTTTATGTCTTTTCACCGGGAACTTACTGGTTTATAGTGAGGAGCTTGGATGGCGGTTATTCTTCGACAGTTACCTATGATTTAACCTTTGAGAGAGTTGGCGGGGCAGCGAGCAAAGAGGAGTATATAAGGACCGGTCACTTTCCGGAATACGGCATTGAAATCAAGCAGAGTACTGATAATAAACTCACATATGTAAATGGAAATATGGTTGATCTCCGCTATTTGTGGACTGAGGAAGCAAGTAATTCAGAAGGGAGTAAGGCGGCTATCATATCAGTCACTCCAAATGAAACGACTTACTGTTCATTTATGGAGGTGGTGTATTATGTCAGTTCCACACATCCGATCATAAAAAACCGTAATGGAGAAGAGTTGCTGCAGATGACTTTCAAGTCTGATGATGTCTTTTATAAGATTGAGTGGGTTGGTACTGGCATGTTTGACAATGAAACAGCAAAGCTTGACAGCAATAAGATAACAGTCTTGATTGATCCTAAAAGTGGCAAGATTGTAGATATTGTTGCTCCAAATTACTATTACACAATAAAAAACAACGGCAGGAATAAGATTTCGATGATCAGATATGATGACGAAATAGTATGGGATGAAACGTAAGTACTGATACGAGGAAGGGATGGAGAGGGAATTCTCTTAGAAATCATCCTGCATCTATATCACAAAAAAGAATAAGTCTATAGCCTGTTCTGACTGGCTATAAACTTATTATACGAGGAGGGATGCAATATGTTTATTAATGCCAATCATGCGCGGGCATCAAATTCTTTATCCTATGGATGGACGCCTATTTCTGCAAAGAGTTCCTCCAAGACGATTGTGGAGGCACTGAAGGAACAGGGATATGACATCGAAAAAAGGCCTATTAAAGTTGATATCTCCAGAGAAGCAATAGAAAAATATAAGCAAATGTTCCAGAGCAACAAGCAAGAAAACAGCATAAAAGTAGTGTATGGCCAGCAGCAACCTCCAAAAGACCCAGTGACATATGGAGAAAATGGCTGCCCGGATAAAGAGGATTTTGTGGATCATTTGGATTATCATAAAATGATAAATAGAAAGTTAAACCAAAATGACTATTATTTTAACCCTTACGTATCTATGAAAGATAAGACCTTTATGCTTTTGGAGGCCTATGGAAAATCTTATGACGAAATTGTAAAGGGATATGAAAATGGCACAAGGGAAAAATATATCATTGATATGGATGCGGAGGGGCATTATCGAAAGGTCACGATGGAAGAGGAACTGAATCTTTTACAGGAGGAGTTTGAGATAAAGTCCAATACGCTGGAAAGGACTATCTTGAAAACCGACTGCTTTATGCGCCGGGTCGATGCGGAAAATTCCGATAAATGGCTTGCTATGGGGATAACGAGTCTGGGAGAGGCGGCGAAATCCAAGGCGTTCTATGAGCAGATGAAGGACGAAGAGAAGCTGACAGACCTGAAACAGAAGCTTATGGACGCGGCCAATTTATTTATCAGTCAGTATCAGCAGTTCGGGGGAAGAAGATTCAATGTTGTGGTGTAGCAGCAAGAATATGTATTAACAGTTTACTTTGTGTAACTTATGGTACAGGTAATTGTTCAGTATTTTTTGACTGAATGATTACCTGTATAGCTATATGCTACAGCATGAAATATTTTATGAACCGAACTCCAGGATTTTGGACGAAGACATGGGAGCTGTGGCCTGATAAAAGGAAGTATTAGAAATATTCCTGTTTCACCTCCGCAAAAAGGGGTGGTACTCTTTTTGACAATCCATCATATTTCCTTTGTTAGTAGAAAAACCCTTCACGCCGAAGCAGCTTTACAAACTCAAAAATCTGTTTTCCCTCAGCATCAAATGGGAAAACAAAGGAAAATCCGATTTCTTTTTCATCGCAGGCCCGGATATTCTCTTTCAATTCCTGAAAGGTCTGTCCGGGATGGTAGAAGTCCGCAAGGTAATCTTCCACGCCGTATGCTTCAAATTCATGTCCGGCAAACTTGTCAAAAGAATATGTCAGTGCCGCGGTTCGTTTCAGTTTTGTAGATACGGATATTTCATCAAACTGAATTTCAATATCACAAAAGCCTTTTACACCGATCACCGGGATGGGATAGGATTCTCGAAACCAATTTCCGTTATCATCTTTGTGATAGTGTCCGTTATACCAACCAGATTCCAGTTCAAAAATTCTATGAGACAGGGCGTGGGCAATTTCTGCCTGTTTCAGTTCCAACTGATAATAGGTATCGTTGAGTGCACTCAATAGCAGCTTATCCATCTAATCACTCTCCTTATATCCGAATATAAAATATATTGCCATTATAGCACTAAGACAGGAGCTTTTCCACGCTTTTCTGCATAAAATGTCAGTATAGACAGCCAGGATTAATTTTCGGAGGAAAGTTTCTTTTTGGGGAATTGTATGCCAGCTGAAAATAGATTATAATGATATTGATAGTTTTTTATTTACCTGAAACCGGATGTATGTAGGAAAGGGTGTGATACAATGGGAATGGCGGAACAGGAACCCGGAAAGGATGAGAAAATCAATGGCATTATATATAATATGTCGCCTGCACCGGGCTTTCAACATGGAATTGTGAACGGGAATCTATATACAATCATTAAGAAAGGGTTAAAGGGCAGTATATGCCTGGTGTCTATAGAAAATCTGGATTTTAAATATCATTCGGATGAAAGTGACGATTATCTGTGCCCGGATATTATGATCATCTGCGATCGAAAATATTTAAAGGGCGGCTCCTACAGTGGTACTCCAAAGTTTATTGCAGAGACCTTAAGCCCTTCTACTGCAAAGAAGGACAGGGGAATAAAAATGGCAATATACGAAAAAGCGGGTGTGGAGGAGTATTGGCTTATATCTCCGGAGGGGCATCTGGAAATCTATTATCTGGAGGATGGCAAATATCATTTGGAAGAGAATTATATATTGCAGGATGATGTGGAGCAGGCATACTATAATGCAGATACCGAGATTCACCTGCGGGCCTTTCCGCATATTAGGATGGCATTGTGGGAGATTTTTGAAGGAGTGGAATAAACTGTCTGAAAATGGAAATCCTTATGTTCGAAGCTTATATGCTTCAGAATGGGGGATGCAGGCAGGGAATGATATCATTTTTGGAAATGGTGCAGCGCTATCCGATTGGCGCAAAGGTAAATGTGCAGGCAGGAGACAGGGAAGAAAAGCGCCGGGAAATACTGGGATATGAGTATTATAATGGGACGGGATACCTGGTTTTCCGGGATAATGAGAAGGTGAATGTGGAGCAGGTGGCAGGTTCCGGCTATTCTGAAACGCGAAATTTTTAATAGAATAGAGCTTCTTAATAAAATATTAGGCAAGTTACAATAAAATAGTAAAATTTCGGAACCTTTTTGTTTCTATAATCAGATAGTGACAGGAGGGTTTCTTTTATGGTAGAGAATTATGTAAGAATGAGCGGAAGGCAACAGGGGAAGGAACTGGAATATATTAGATGTGGTACAACAAGTCAGAAAATAGCCTGTCGGAATGCAGCTGATCAGAGAAGGACCAGCACCAGGAAAATGTCTGTGAGACGGCGGAGAAACAGAAGGGCAAAGAGATTCTGCACAGCGGCCGCCGGGATTGTATTATGCCTGGGAATTGTGGCGGTAGTGCAGGGAGTTCAGCATTCATTGGCAGGGTTCACCATGGAGCTGCCGGGGCAGACAGGTATGAATACGGTGGCTATAGATGGAGGGGATATATCTTCGAACGCCGGACTCCCGGATTTTACGGAGGAGTTACAGGAGCTTCTGGAGAGAAACGAAGAGACACAGGACTATGTGGAAAATTATCCCAATCGCACGCAATACAGCAGTCAGGCCATAGATCTGACAGAAGATTTCACCACCGGAGAAGTTCCCCTGCTGATGCAGTGGGACAAACGGTGGGGATATAACGCGTACGGTGACAGTATGATAGGACTCGCGGGCTGCGGGCCTCTTTGCCTGAATATGGCATATTTATATTTTACGGAAGACCTGACAATGACTCCGAGAAAGATGGCGGAA
The DNA here is from genome assembly GCA_022797995.1 of Lachnospiraceae bacterium. Taxonomy (GTDB): domain Bacteria; phylum Bacillota; class Clostridia; order Lachnospirales; family Lachnospiraceae; genus Acetatifactor. The sequence goes on along the minus strand of JAAWLQ010000005.1, from coordinate 3,316 downwards.
TTTGTGCAGGATGCGGGGTATTACACGGCGGCGGGTACCGGCTGGAAGCTGTGGACAGAAGGAGTGTCAAAGCTGGGAATGGAAGGCGCCGAACTTTCTCTGGATGAAGGTGCGATGCAACGGGCATTGGATACGGGCGGTCTGATTGTGTGCAGTATGCGGCCGGGAGATTTTACTACCACAGGACATTTCATTCTGATTCGAGGATATGGGGAAGACGGTTTTTATGTGAATGACCCTAACCGCAGAAGTACCAGCGGGAAGACCTGGACATTCGATACCCTGAAGGGACAGATTAAGAATCTTTGGGTGCTGCGCAGAGAATGATAAATGCAATCAGGTGTCCTGCAGGAGCTGTTGTTCAAGTTTATGATAGATTTTGAACACATCGGGAAAAATTACTTTTGCACCACGTTTTGCCATAGCCAGAACATTGCGGGCATTTTTTTCCACGTCGGCTGCTACTCTTCCATCAATTCTGATAGGGCAATTGTTTTTATCTATGTATGGGGTCAAATATTTGCTCGTTGCAGGACACATATTCTGGATGAGGAAGGCTGTATTTCTACCCAGAACTATACCGAAACGAATTGTGTTACAGTATCCATACTTTTTCATTTTATTTTGTTGGATTCTTTTGAATTTCTCAAATTTGGATGAAATTGGAACTATCCAATAAATATCAGTTATCCTGGAATCTTCAAATGCAAAGAAACAGGGGCGGTTATGTGGCACCCCGTCGATGACATCTTTATTTTGCATGAGCTTGTCATCTGGAAAGTCCTGATAGTACTGATCTGAAAGAAAATACAACTGAGCTTGCGGCATATGAAAATCTCCTGTATATAGTAACACCCTGCCTTTCGACAGGGCGTTACGAACATTTTGATCCCGAACATTTATAAGCCGCATATCGGGGAGCGAACACTATTTGTTGTCCCGAACATTTATAAGCCGCATATCGGGGAGCGAACACTATTTTATGAGGGAAGTTTTCCCTGACACTATTATTATACGTACCGGACCACATTATGTCAATAATTGCCGAAACATTTTGATACATTCCCAGATTGCCAGATTAGGATTGCAGATTTTCTGCAATATTCTTCACATGGCGATATATCATGATGGCGCTGGCTTCGTAAGCTCTGAAAGCCTGCTGTTTCCGCCGTTTTTCATCCCAGGCCTTCATCAGGTTACGGTGCTCCAGACGCTGGGCGGTCAGCCGTTCTTCCAGAAGCTTATCCTGAAGCCTTTTGGCTTCCGCCTTCTTTTTCAGATATTCTTTCAGCAGCTTTTTGCGCCTGGCCTTTTTGGCTCTTTCCGCCTCCAGCCGCCTTCTTTCTTCGGCTCGTCTGGCCCGCTCACATTTCTGGACACCATAGGTATATCCATAGCTTTTATCCCAGGTATCTTCGATATGAATCAGCGCAAACTGGGGAGGGCAGCATCCATAATTGACTGCTCTGCTATCGGCCAGATAATTCAGCACTTTCTGCTCATAAGCCGGATCCTGTTGCATCCTGCGGTAGGCGGCATCCGTTATATCGATAAAAGTAAATACTTTTTTCTGGGAGGGATGCAGGGGCAGAGAATTTATTTTATCATTTATATATAACTTGTATTCTGAAAGAGTCATGTCTTTTACAGAAGGATAGTACTTCTCTGCCATTTTATCGGCAAAGCTGGCGCCGACTTTTTCATTATTGCCGGAAGCGGTTATCTGTGTGCTGTCATAGCCGGCGCCGGTTGAGTAGCCTGTATTTATTTTACTTTCCATGTCAATCTCCTTCTATATTCCGGCAGGTTTCACTTATACAGACAGCGTCTGCCTGTCAGGCTGTCGATGGCGGAAGAGCGCAGTCTGCAGATACAGCCGTTGCCGTAATATCTCTTACTTTATATATCGGGGCGCAGGAGGAATTTTATGACAGCAGGGGTACTAATTGTCAACACAATGTAACAAACCGCTATTTTAATAAACCAAACGGAAGGACGGAAGGAAACAGGCACATTATAAATTGCTTTTCATATCATATACAGGATAGAAATTAGGAGAAGATAATCGAAATGGCGATAGGATATTTGATGGTGCAGGCACGGACAGCCCATGAGGCCGTTCCGCTCAGCGGGATACAGGTGAAGGTACTGGATGACCGAGGGAATCTGCTTTATAATCTGACGACAGATGAGAGCGGGGAGACGCTGAAGGTTCCGCTGGAGACTCTGGATAAAAGCTTTTCCCAGAATCAGTATTTTTCGGGCCTGCCTTATCTGAGCTACAATGTGCTGGCGCAGGGGGCCGGGTTTAACACTCTTTATATCACGCATATCCCTGTCTATGAAGGGGAGACAGCCACATTGCCGCTGGAACTTGTGCCTATGCAACCCATGCAGCGCAGGCCTGAGGAGAAGAAAATATTCATCGGGAAGCCTGCTGTGGCCATGCGGGAAAACCGCATCCAGGAAGGTGGGGCTCCGAGCGGAGGAACTCAGGATGACAATGCTTCAAATGGGAGTCTTCCGAGCAGTGATACTCTGAATGGAATCCTTCCCGGTGATGGAGCTGGGAATGCCATTGCCCGGGGAGGAGAGGAGGCATCTGACGGGCGGGTGCTGCGACAGGTTGTCATTCCGAATCCCATCACAGTGCATCTGGGAGCACCCGGTTCCTATGCCACAAATGTGCAGGTATCCTTTCCGGATTATGTGAAAAATGTGGCCAGCAGTGAGATTTATCCTACCTGGCCGGAAAACGCATTGCGTGCGAACATTTATGCCATTATTACCTTTGCGCTGAATCGGGTTTATACGGAGTGGTACAGAAGCCGCGGCTATGATTATGACATCACAAACAGCACCGCATATGACCAGAATTTTGTATACGGAAGACCGATCTACGATTCTATCAGCAGGGTTGTGGATGATATCTTCAATGAATATGTGCGGAGATCGGGCCAGAATGCACCATATTTTACCTCCTTCTGCAATGGAACTACCGTAACCTGTAAGGGAATGTCTCAGTGGGGAACGGTTACACTGGCCAACAGAGGGCTTACGCCGCTGGAAATTTTGCGCAGCTATTACCCGAAAGACATTGAAATAGTCAGCACGGATATCATCACAAATATGGTGACTTCGTATCCCGGAACGGCGCTTCGGGTGGGCAGCACCGGGCTGAATGTGGAAACGATTCAGAAGTGGCTGGGAAGAGTCCGGCGAAATTATCCCGCCATCCCAGTGATTACGGATGAAACGGGTACTTTCGGTGACAGTACGAGAGCTGCAGTGATTCAATTCCAGCGGATTTTTGGTC
>JAAWLQ010000397.1 GCA_022797995.1 Lachnospiraceae bacterium | reverse complement strand
CCCTGCGGCATGGAAAACGGGTTGTGCGTGAAGACAGGCTGCTTCGTGTCCTGGTCAAGCTCATACATGGGGAAATCATTCACATAGCAGAACCGAAAAGCATTCTTTTCCGTCAGCCCCAGCTTTTCCCCCAGCTCATTCCGGATTTTCCCCGCATAGTAACAGGCTCTCTCCTCCTTATCGGCAATGAAGAAAATCGTATCCCCGGCCTCCAGTCCGGCCAGCGTCCGCAGCTCTCCCTTCAGGTCATCTGGTATGAATTTATCGATAGGCCCTTTGTAAGAAAGGTCCTCCGCCACCTCCAGATATCCCAGCCCCGCCATGCCCAGGGATACCGCAAACTGCAGCAGCTTCTCATGGAATCCCTTGCTCATTTCCGCGTGTACCTTAATGCTCCGAACCACTCTGCCCAGGAAAGGCTTGAAGGTACATTTCTGGAAAAAGTCCGTCACATCCAAAATGCGGAGCGGGTTCCGCAGGTCCGGCTTATCTGTGCCGAACTCCACCATTGCCTGCCTGTAACTGATAACCGGATAAGGCGCCTTCGTCACCGCCGCTCCCTGAGGGGCAAATTCTTCAAATACGGCAGATAATACCTCTTCTCCCACCCGAAACACGTCCTCCTGAGTGGCGAAGCTCATCTCGAAATCCAGCTGATAAAACTCTCCCGGCGAACGGTCGGCACGGGCATCCTCATCCCGAAAGCAGGGCGCAATCTGAAAGTACCGGTCAATCCCCGACACCATCAGCAGCTGTTTATACTGCTGCGGCGCCTGGGGCAGCGCGTAAAATTTCCCCTTAAACTTTCGGGAAGGCACAATATAATCTCTGGCCCCTTCCGGCGACGACGCGCACAGAATCGGCGTCTGAATCTCCACAAAGCCCAGCTCTGTCATCTTCTGCCGCAGAAAAGCAATCACTTTGGAGCGAAACAGAATGTTATCCCTCACCTTTGCGTTTCTCAGGTCAAGATAGCGGTATATCAGCCGGACCTCCTCCCTGGTCTCCCGGGAAGTCATCACCTCAAAGGGAAGCTGTCTGTACACACCGCCCAGCACGGTGATTTCCAATGCCTCCAGTTCAATAGTCCCCGTGGGCAGCTTTGGGTTGTAGGTGTCTTCATCCCGCTTTTCCACAAGTCCCCGGACAGTAATGCAGGCCTCTTTGGTCAGCCCCTTCAGCAGACCGTCTCTGCGAATCACAATTTGCAGTACGCCGTACATGTCCCGCAGGTCGATGAATGACACCCCTCCGTGATCCCGTATATTTTCTATCCATCCGGCTACCCGCAGCGTTTCTCCGATGAGTTCTTCCCCGATTTCACCGATTGTCCGGTCTCTGTACTGATTCCTTTCCATCATTATGGCACCTCTCTTTCTCATCTGCCGCCTGTACGGCAGAGACAACGTGCCCGGGCTGCGCATCAAAAAATCCCGGGACACAATTTTCTGCATCCCGGGACGAATAATCTCTCCGGCCAAACGTGCCTTATGCACTTCCAACCTCCGTGAATATCCGCGGTACCACCCGCCTTGAAGGGCCGCCTCTTCCGTCAGGTTCACCCCCGAAAGTCTGACCGGCCAATCCACTCTTACACTTAACGCGTGCAACGTGCTGCCCTAGCATGAAGGATATCCTCTTCTCCCTGTTCAGACAGCCTGCTCCGGAGTGTTCCCTGTATCAGTTCCCGCCGGCAGCGCTTTCAGTCGGTGACGCCGCCTTCCTGTTGCCTTTCCTGAATAGAGTCTCCTTCACTGCATTTGCAATTTTAATATGGGTTATATCCTACCACACTTTTTTCCCTTTGGCAAGTATTTTTCATTTGCTGACCCCAACGACATTTTTACCATTCTCCGAATCTCAGAATATACTTTTCCGGCAACGTTCCTTTCGGAAGGTATCCCATCCATTCGTCTCCATCCTCTCCCCTCACAGTAACCGAAATGTACCTCCTCTGGAACACGCTTCTGTGATAATAATTCTGAATGTAAGTCAGCAAAGCCTCCAGCTCTTCTATCTCCTCCCGGTCAGTGACGACAACCCGGCACTGGCCATCCGAAAATTCTTTTGTAGCTGTGGGCATGGTCTCCGTCTGCGTGGTCCCCGCCCGCTCACTTCCTGTATCTTCAGCCTCTTCCGATTCCCCTTCCGCCTGCTTCTGTCCGGCACCATCTCCGTCCTTCCCGGGCTGCGCCGGGACACCGTACACTTCCCGTGCCCGTTCAATCCATACCGCTTTGTCCGTATCCTCGTCATATTGATAGGCCAGATCAAGTAAGACAGCCTGAATTTCCGGTTTCTGCACGTTCATATCCACCCCGTCCGTCATCCTCAGCGCCTCCAGAGTGCGCTCCATAGAATCAAAGACATACAAAGTATAGGTTTCCCAGCTTCTTCTGCCGTTTTCCATCTGATGTCGGAATTCCAGTTCCACCTCCGCAGCCAGTCTGCCCTGATTCAGCAATACGCTGTCGGCATTTTCCAGCACATCCTGATTATACGCCCTGATAATGGGTAGCAGCTTTTCCGGCAGGTCCTCTGTCAGGTATTGCGTTTCCCTGTCAAGATACACATACATCCCCACACAGTCCGCCAGAAAATCTTCCTCAAACATATAGGCCTGCTTCAGATACATTTCGCTGGTAACAATGGGCCAGAGCAGTTCTTTGTCCTCTTTCATTACCCTGTAATATCGATAATAACTTTCGCCATCTTTCAGCGTAACCTTAGTGGCAACGCGGTCATAATTCTCATAGGTAAGATTACCTTCCGCCTCCCGCTCTGTCATTCCTTTCAGAAAGGCATAGATTACCTCCCTGTCCTGATAATGAATCTGTTCCAGCGAATTTTCCGCCGCGTCGTAAAACATACGATTTGACAGTTCCCCGTCATATATGGCAATTTCCGCGATCTCATCCGCCGCCGGCAGACGGGTGTCAAATCCAATCCAGTCCCAGTAGAAGCCAAAGCATATCAGCAGCCCCAGCCCTACTGTCGCCGCCATCTGAATCTTATGCGCAAAGAATGCCCTGAAATCCATCTGAAAGATAATGTCCAATATTCCGAATGTAAGAATCGAAGCAAAAACCGCTCCGAATATTCCCCAGCCCAGGGCCCTTGTATTTGAAGTCAGCAGAACGAACAGCCCCCAGCCGCACATGCCGGCTTCCACACCCATCAGAATCCTGAAACAGGCTGCCGCCGTTTTGTTTCCGATGCCCTGTCCTGCCGTCTCGGAAGCCCTTCTCCTGTAAAAGAGCCATGCTGCCACACCCAGTACCGCCGCTGCCCCCACATTCATCAGGACTTCCTTTCCGAACTGCCGGGTCCACTGTCCGTCACAGTCTATCCATCGGACAAGGAGATAAGGCGCGGACAAAAAAGGCGAAAAATATGACACACTGCTCCAGTCCACTGTCGGTGAATAAAAGGTATCCATATAACCGCCAAAATAAGCCAGCCCCAGCCCGTAAAAGGAAATCATTCCGAATCCAAGGAACATCATACAGACCAGTGTATTCAGCACATTGCCCGAAAGCATCACCGCCGTCAATATCAGATGATAGACCAGCAGATAGACCACCGTCAGGACCAGAAGGCTTATTCCCACTTCCCGCAGTATAACGCCCATCATCTCTCCGCCGCCCAGCTGCACCAGAAGACTGCCTCCCATGACAAGTGTCAGCAGCAGACAGGTCAGAAGCGGAACAATCCAGATCAGGATTCCGTTTATATAGCAGACACCGTACAATGTACTCCTTTTTACGGGCAGGCTGTGATAGGTATCCACCATCTTTTTATGAAATACATATCGGAAACCGAACAATCCCGTGACAATCGCCGCCATAATTGCCAGGAAACCGCATACGCCCGGGAGATAAGAGCTGAACATCCACAAAATATTCTCCTGGCGTATCCGTTCTTCCTGCATCAGCAGTCCCTCTACTCCGCCGTACCTTCTCAGCGTGTTGCTCCTCCAGAGCAGCCATGCCACAGGCAGAGCCAGGAAGCTTCCCAGAAACGAAAGCGCCGTCATCCAGATTTTATGACG
>JAAWLQ010000396.1 GCA_022797995.1 Lachnospiraceae bacterium | reverse complement strand
TATCTGTTTTTTGCGGTGACCCAGATTCTGTTGGCGACTCTGCGCAGTACGGGGACAGTGCGCATTGCCCTGGTCCTTTCCGTGTGGTCTCTTGTGGTGAACTGCTGTATCAATTATACATTGATTTATGGACATTTCGGCGCGCCGAGGCTGGGCGTCATGGGCGCCGCTATCGGCACGCTGACAGCAAGGGTGTCGGAGCTTCTGATATTGCTCTTCTACATAGCAAAAAAGGAGAAACATCTGGGTCTGCGCCTGGCAGATTATCTGCATACGGACAGGAGCCTGCGCGGAGACTATTTTAAGGTGCTGCTGCCTGTGCTTGTGGGAAGTATTCTCTGGGGGATGAACAATGCGGTACAGAATTCCATTCTGGGTCATATGTCCACAAGTGCCATTGCGGCCAACAGTGTGGCGTCCACCATGTTCCTGCTGGTGAAATCCATGGCAGTTGGGGCGAGCTCCACCGCCTCAGTCTTCATTGGCAGAGCTGTGGGAGAGGGGAACCAGGGAAAAGTGAAGCAGTATGCCCGGACCATGCAGGTTCTGTTCCTTGCCATCGGAGTCGTCTCCAGTGTGGTTCTGTTCCTGGTGCGGATTCCCATTCTGTCGCTGTATCAGCTGGAGCCGGAGACCATGGAGCTGGCGGATACCTTCCTGCTGATTCTGTGTGTCATTATTATCTGCATGTCCTATCAGATGCCCACGAACCTGGGGATTGTCCGGGGAGGAGGAGATACCCGCTATGTGATGATCATGGATTTCATCAGTATCTGGTGTATTGTGCTGCCTCTTTCTTATGTGATGGCTTTTGTGCTGAACGCCTCTCCCATCGTGGTGCTCTGGTGCCTGAATCTGGACCAGATTTTCAAATGTGTGCCTGCATTCCTCAAGTGCAATTTCGGACACTGGGTGAAGAAGCTGACCAGGGAGAACCGGGCGGACGCCTCCGAATCCGGTTCCGACTGCAGGCTGCTTTTGTTCGATTTAGACGGGACTCTGCTTCGCGACGACAAAACAATTTCCCAAGCCGTATTAAGAGCAGTGAGGGATTGCCGGGAAAAGGGGATATTGATCGGAATTGCCACCTCCAGGGGGGAACAAATTGCCATGTCCTTCATAGAGGAGCTGCGGCCGGATGTACTGATTGCCAGCGGCGGGGCTGTGGTAAAGTACCGTGGACAGTATGTGTACAGGGCCGAGTTTACCGGGGAAGAGACGAAGCGGATGATTGCGGCGGCCAGAGAAGTATGCGGCGCGGACTGTGAGATAACCATCGACACGCTGGATTCCCATTATTGGAATTACCGGATTGACCCGAAGGAGCAGGATCCCAGCTGGGGAGAAAGTATTTATACGGATTATAGGGATTTTGAAGAGCCTTCCCTGAAAATGTGCGTGGAGATTTTTGAAGAAGAGCAGGCGAAGCGGCTCGCGGGGCTGCTGGAGGAGTGTGACTGCGTCCGCTTTTCCGATGGATACTGGTACAAATTTACCAGAAAGACGGCCACGAAAGAGTACGCTATCCGGGAAGCCTGCAGGGCATGCGGAATCCGGACGGAGGAGATTACGGCCTTTGGAGATGACTATGCGGATATGGGAATGCTTGCCCTGTGCGGAAGGGGAATTGCCATGGGAAATGCTGTGGATGCAGTGAAGGAAAAGGCCGACCTGGTCATCGGGAGCAATGAGGAGGATGGGATTGCGGTGTACCTGCGGCAGAATTTCCTGAGCTGATGAATCTATGCCACAGTGATCAAGGGAACATAGGCCAGGCAGGTTCCGGCAAAGCTTTGACGTTTGGTCAATCTGAGAAGAAGTGGAACAAAATAGTACTTGTGTGGAGGTGAAAACGATGGGAAATTATTTGAATCCCGGAAATAAAGGCTTTGAAAAAATTGTGCAGTCGGAATATGTGGATAAAACCGGTTTGATTGCATTGCTCAACAAGACCATAGGGACAATGGAAATGTTGACCTGCATCAGCAGACCGAGACGTTTTGGCAAGTCTTACGCTGCAAAGATGCTCTGTGCGTACTATGACTGTTCCTGCGATTCCCACGTGCTTTTTGATGACAGGGAGGTTGCGCGGACCCCGGGATACCTGACGCATCTGAATCAGTATCATGTGATTAACCTTGATATAACCGGCTTTCTTTCCGAGGCAAAGAGAGAGAGGATGCCAATGGCGGATGTGCCCGGAAAAATCGTGGAGGCGGTCCATAAGGAACTGCAAAGTCTGTTCCCGGGGCTGGATTCCGGAAACAGTCTCATGGAGAATCTGATCTGTTGCGTGGAAGAGACAGGCAGAGAATTTGTGTTTATCATCGATGAATGGGACGCCCTGATCCGCGAGGCGAAGGGGGATCCGGAGATTCAGTCCACGTATTTGAACCTGCTCAGGGGATGGTTTAAGAACAACAACTTCACGCCGAAGGTAGTGGCTGCGGCTTATATGACAGGAATTCTGCCCATCAAGAAGGACGGATCCCAGTCGGCCATCTCGGATTTTATAGAATATCCGATTCTGGAACCGGACGGATTTGCGGAGTTCACCGGTTTTACGGAAGTAGAGGTACGGAACCTGTGTGAAAAATATGAGATGAGCTTTGGGGAAGCGAAAAGCTGGTATGACGGGTATGATTTTCCGGATGTGGGGGCAATATACAATCCCTATTCGGTCATGCAGGCGATGCGGAGGAAGAAGTTTGGCTCCTACTGGCAGAAAACCTCTGCGGCGGAATCGTTGATGACCTATATCAACATGGATTTCGAAGGGTTACAGGAGACCATCTCCCGGCTGATTTCCGGAGAAGAGGTAGAGGTTGACACGGATCTTTTTGAGAACGATTTTGAAACCTTCAGAAGCCGTGACGATGTGCTGACGCTGCTGATTCATCTGGGGTACCTTACCTGGAATGAGGAGGATGGGACGGCACATATTCCCAACGAAGAGGTGAGAATTGAGTTCCGGAAGATTTTAAAAGGCATGAACGGGAATCAGAGGTGGATGGAGCTGCTTGGCCGTTCGGAAAAGCTGTTGGAGGATAGCATAGCAGGTAATAGGGAGGCGGTCTCCAAAGCTATAGAGGAGATACGGCAGACGCAGTATGCCCCCACTTTTTACAATGACGAGCAGGCGTTGCGGTATGTGATCAAGTTCGCTTATATTGCTGCCGCAGACCAGTATCTGAAGATTGAGGAGCTTCCATCCGGCAGGAGAATTGCGGATGTGGTGTACTTACCGAAGCGGAAATCTCTGCTTCCGGCACTGGTGGTTGAACTGAAATGGAACAAGTCATCCGGAGGCGCGATCCGTCAGATAAAAGACAGAAATTATCCGGCGATATTGAAGGAGTATGAGGGCGAGATTGTGATGGTGGGGATTAATTATGATGCAAAGGAGAAAACGCATAGTTGCGAGATTGAGCTGTTACAGTAAACCACCATGCAACGAGCTGCTCCTTGTCTCGGGACTTTGTCCAAGAGAACACTGATAGATTTAAATCAATTCAAAATTACACCAAAAGAAATTAGCGGTACAGTTGTGGAAAATGTCAGGGCCGAGTGCCTTCCAGAGAGCGATATTTTATTAAGAGGAGTTAGGATTATGGGATTATTTGACAGAAAGAAGAAAGAAAAAAACATTGGGAATAAATCGGAACAAAGAACAGAGAAGCAGCAGGAAGAAAAGCAAGGACAAAAAGAAGGACAGGAACAGAGGGAAATGAAGGAATATATCCGGGGCGCCGGGGGAACCATTGTCACCAAATCTATCCTGAACGGCACTTCAAAGCTGAAATGGCTGTTCCGGCAGGAGAGCGGCCATGGCAATGGATGGGTGGCATTCGGGGACAGGGACAGCCAGGAATATGTGGATGATGCAAAGAACATGGCAATCGTGGATTTCAATATCCTGGCTAATATCGAGCCTGCAGTAGTGAATGTATTTTACATGCCGGTGGGCAGTGATTTGGAATTCCGCTGTGATAAAACTGGAAAATATTTTGTGGACACCAGAACAGGAAAGGAAATACGGGAGCCGGTGAAGCATCCGGCCCAGATTGCCTTTGAGAAGAACCTGAAATT
>JAAWLQ010000395.1 GCA_022797995.1 Lachnospiraceae bacterium | reverse complement strand
AAAAACCTGCGGAAGATTCCAGATTACAATGGACTCTTGAGGCACCGGCTTCCCTGATTTTCCGGAACTGTACTTCTTCCAGCAGTCCGAAGGACACACAGACCTGTATACCTGTTTCCTCTCTGATGGCGCGAATACTTTCACAGACCTGCTCTACCTCACGGTCCGACAGCTTTCTGCCGGATGTGACAATGGAATAGCGAAGCACTCCTTTCGCCTGATTGTGTCTGGCCCCCTCCAGCAGCTTTTCCGTTGACAGAAGATCATAAGCTTCCGTACACCTGGCATGATAATGGGCACTCTGAGCACAATATTTGCAGTCTTCCGAACAGCGGCCGCACTTGCCGTTGACAATAGTACAGAGATCAAATCCCTGTCCACACTTTTTCCTGCGAATTTCTTCCGCTGCTTCCGCCAGTTCTTCCAGCGGAGCTTCCGCCAGCAGCAGTGCTTCTTCTCCGGATATCTTCCCGGAGTTCAGCGCTTTTTCTTTCAGTTCCTGTACAATCCCCATGACGGTACTCTTACTCCTTTCATAATTCACCAATGCTGCCCTGACCGATTGCCGCTGCTATGGCCGCTGCCGCCTCCGACAGTTCTTCCTTTGTGTGAGTGGCCATCAGTGCCGCCCGCAGCATGGCCTCTCCCTTTTTCACCGTGGGATAGCGTATGGCCGGGATAAAAAAGCCCTGCTCCATCAGTACTTCGGACACCTGCATGGCCTTTTCTTCTCCTCCGATTCGAATCGGTATAATGGCGCTCTCCGAATGGGCATCTATTCCATTTTCCTGAAGGGCACTGCAAAACCACCGGACATTCTCCTGAAGTCTGCGCACCCTCCCGGGCTCCTCCTCTATCAGTTCCAGGGCCCGCTTTGCCGCCGCCATGGTCACAGGAGACAGGGAGGTGGAGAAGATATAGCTTCTTGCTCTGTTCTTCAGATATTCCGTCAGCGTGCGGGAACCGCAGACATACCCGCCTTCTGCTCCTATGGCTTTGCTCAGGGTACCCATGAGAATATCGGTCCGCCCTTCCATATGAAAATGTTCCTCACAGCCCCGTCCGGTGGCTCCTATTACTCCGGTGGCATGGGCCTCGTCTATCATGGACAGCAATCCGTATGTATCCGCCAGCTCCACAAGTCCGGGCAAATTCACGATATCCCCGTCCATGCTGAACACCCCGTCGCTGACAATCAGTCCCTGCCGTCCCGGATGCTCTCTGATCTTCCTTTCCAGATCCGCCATGTCATTGTGCCGATAGATTACCGTCTCCGCCCGGGACTGCCTGCAGCCGTCAATGATGCTGGCATGGTTCAACTCGTCGCTGTAGATAATATCCCCTGCCCGGCACAGAGCGGGAAGGATACCGCCGTTTGCCGCAAAGCCGGTGTTAAACACCACCGCTGACTCTCTCCCCTTGAATCTGGCCAATGTCTCCTCCAGCTCTATATGACAGACAGTGGTGCCTGTGGTAAGTCTCGAGCCGCCGGAGCCTGTGCCGTATTCTGCCAGCACCTGTGACGCAGATTCCTTAATCCGCTCCTCGTCACAGAAATCCAGATAGGAATTGGAGGCCAGCATCAGCATATTCCTGTTCCGGTAACGGACATGGGCGCGCTGAGAGCTCTCAATAACCCTTATTTCACGGTACAGATGCTGTTCTCGAAGACTTTGCAGTTCCTCTTCTATTCGCTTCCATTTATTCACGGATTTCTCTTGTCCTTCTTTTATATTATGTACCAGCACCTTCTGCTGCTGGAGATATTGAATACATTCCTCTCTCTCCCGTTCATTCCCCCGGAATAAAAAAACTCGCCCCCCGTCAGGACTTCCCAGCTCTTTCAGCCTGGTAATGCGCACATAGCCAAGCTCTCCGGAGGCAATATAACCGGTGACATAATCCGGATCGTCGGAAATGCACAGCTCCGCAATTATATTAGGATGACTGACCACCTTGGTAGCCAGAACCAGGGCTTCATTGAAATGATTTTTGCCGCCGCAGGCAGACTTCCTTGCGGCATCTTCAGTCTCCATATCCATATAAGTGGCCCGAATCCCCCGTTCTCTGTCAGGCTCCAGCCGTTCCAGCGTATCCGCATCCAGAAGTATGGCTCCCCGCATGGCATAGCTCTGCTTCCAGAGGGCCAGAATCTCCTCCACCCGCTCCAGTCCCAGTCTGTGCAGATATCCGCTCACCACCTCCATTCCTTCCCCGGCATTGGAAGTCTCCACCGTGGTTACGTTTAAAGCAGGAAGGTGCAGGATTTCTTCTTCCTTCACAGCCTCAATTTTCAGATTGATGAAATCCGGCTTTCCCTTACTGTGCCGCAGAGCCCGGGCAAGGAGGCGGGAACAGTATTGCTCCAGCTCTTCTTCCGGAATGATTTTCTCCGCTCCGGATATATGACCTTCTTCTTTGTTTGACGCTCTCATTTTGATGCTGTATCGGTTCATTTTTACTTCCTCTGCATTTCTTCCATGGCATAATCAGTCTGTACCCCTGCTCCCGGTACATCCTCTATGTTCTTCGCCCTTTTCTGAACTTCCTCAACAGTTCAGCCGGCCCCTCACGTCTCATCTGCCTGTGTCCCTGGTGCATCGCCGGCTCAAAATCAGGAATGCGTCAGGGCCCCGGTCTCTCTCCGCACCAGCCGCTTCATCACCGGATACATCACTGACGCTCCCACCGCCGTAAATACCATTCCCGGCAATGCCGCCGCAATCAATGCCAGCGGATTCGTGCCGGAAATGCCGCCAAGCACTGCTCTGCCGGCCACTGTTCCCAGAGGGCCGCTGACTGCAATCGTTACAGGATTTACACCAAAAAGAGATATAATTCCGCCTGCCACAAGGCGAAAAATCATTGCGATTGTGACATTTACTATAGTATGGGTCCCTGAAATGAGATTTATGACGCTGGCAAGAACGCCGATTTTCAGATATCTCTTAAAGCCAAAACAGGCGGCTATGCACACGGCAAAAGGTGCTGAAAGCTGAAATTCACAGCCCGGAAGGAGACTGGGAAGTCTGAACATTCCCATGACTGCCAATAAGGCTGCCAGCAAAGCAGTTATTGTCATTTCTCTAATTTTTTCTCTGGTTTTCATAGGCACCTCGTATCATTGAACTGTTTCCGGTTTCTGATGCTCTGTAACATGAAATATAGGAGCAATATATGGAAATTCGTTTTTCATTATAATCAGGATAAGTCCTGATGTCAACCTATTTTTTAATATGGTTGACATTTTGTTAGATCTCTCTCTGATCCGCAATAATCTGCTCCAGCAGCGCCACCTTTGCAGCCCGGATTTCCTCCTCTGATTTCCCTTCCAAGCCCTTCGTCTCAAAGCCGGAGTCATGGATGCCCCGCATTCCCAGGGTATAGCACACCTCATAGTCCCGGTTCTGCTCCACACTCTCCCGCCAGTATTCCTTCAGGATTTCCCGGTTCCTGCCCTCCACAGAATAATCGTAAACCGCATCCTGGTACCCCTTCTTCTGAATCCAGGGCTTCCACTCCCGATTGTTGGAGCGCATCAGCATATCGCAGTGGGATGTTCCCACCACAATTCCCATCCTTTCGGCCAGAGCGCCGTTCTCAGGCGTCTGATTGAAGGAATTCACATGCATGGCCGGCCAGATATAATTTGCCCGAAGCCGCAGTAACAGTTCGAAAATCTTCTCATAGCTTTTCACGCCGATGGTGGGCTCGCCCATATAATTCTGCACCCAGGCTTCCAATTCCTCCTCATCATTGATGAAGATTCCCCGGTACTCCACCGATGGCCAGTCAGTGAGACAATACTCTTCCTCCAGGGAGAAGGCCTGCTTACTCTTCACAGGCACATCCGCGAAAAAATACCAGGGTGACACGCCCAGCTGCTCACAGAATGTATAAATTCCGTAAATCGTGCCCCTCCGGTCTGCTCCCCTGATAAAAAGCACTCCATTTTCAACCTTGAGCTGGAAAGCTTCCTTCCGCAACAGTCCATTCTCATCTTGCATGCCATTCAGGCTGGCACACGATACCTTTTCCTCTTTCCCATTTCCGGTAAGGGTCTGAATCACTATCACAGCCTCCTCTTCCTGCGC
>JAAWLQ010000394.1 GCA_022797995.1 Lachnospiraceae bacterium | reverse complement strand
GGGCGGCTGCAGCCGCCCCTTCCGCCATATTCGTTCTATCTTTTATCTGTTTTCTGCAAGCCATTCATCCAGCTGCGCCTGGAAATCCTCTCTAATTTTAGAAAGCCCTGCCTTCTCGGCCTTCTCCATAAATTCCTCATAGTAAGCATCCCAGGCCTCCTCTCCCAGTGTCCCGCTGTTCAGGGAACTCTGATATTCCCCTACTACAGCCACCACCTGGTCGATTTCGGTCTGCACATTCGCCGTGGATACCGAAAAACCAATGATGGAGGAAGAAACCGTATCCGGTGCCTCGTTCATCTCCTTGATGCGCTCAAACTGACCGTCAAGAACCGCCTGGTTTTTATAAGCATAAAAGCTGTTGCCCAGAATCCATTTCAACCCGGCATAAGAGGTGTCCGACCCGCCCTGTGAGCCGTCATATTCCAACGTAGTGATTCTGTTGGGATCATTTTCATCTCTGGTATAATGCTCCCCTTCCAGCCCGAATACCATGGTATTGTAAATCTCCTTGCCAAGCTCCGTGCCTGTAGTCAGGGCTTCAATGAAATCGCAAGCTTCCTGCGGATGCTTGCAGGTGGAAGAGATGCCGTTTCCTCCTGCGCCCCATGTATTCTGGATATAATTGTAAGGCTGTGTGGGGATTGCCACCACATCAAAGCCCCAGGCGGAGCTGTAGATTTCGGCGACCTGTTCCGGCGTGCCCACCTGCTCCTTTCCGCTGAATACGCAGGCAGTAGGCTGCATCATATTTGCATGGTTGTAATCAAGGATATTCGTGGTCTCGCCGTCAGGAGCATAGAGACCCATGTCATACCATGTAGCATAGCCCTTGAGCATGTCCTTAATGCCATCCAGCTCATATACGAATTTCACCTCGTTGGACTTGTCCGGAACCACAAAACCGTTGCCCAGGTTGTCATAAGGAGTTACATAGGCAAAGCCCAGGGAACCTGTATCGCCCTGTATCATATTGCCGCAGTATTTTCCGCCGCCCTCACCCTCATTGACAGCCTTCACATAATCCGCAAGACACTGTACCTTCTCAGAATAGGCGCCCTCCCAGTCGGTCAGCACCTGGTACATGGCGTCATAATCGCCGTACTTATCCATATAGTCCTTGGGGAAGAACAGGAAATTGGCATTAAAGGCATTCTGGTAATTGGGAACCATGTAGACATGCCCGTTCCTGGTGCCCATCTCCCACAGCCACTCTGGCAGCTCAGTCTTCAGGGCATCGGAGATATAATCCTCCATAGGCATCCAGCTACCGTCCTCCACATGCCTGTCAAAATCCAGGTTCACGCTGTTCAGGATATCAATCTGCGCGCCGGAAGCCTGCGCCGTGGTGACCTGTGTGGCATACTCGCTGGCAGGGAAGCAATTAATGTTGATGCTTACATGCTCCAGACCGGGGTATTGCTTCAGCAGCTCGTTTACCCGATCCTCTACCCTGTCCGTGTCCTTCTGCTGCCCATTTCCCCTGTAATACCACTCTAACAGAACCGGCTCCTTCGCTTCCGCTCCGCCATCCTCCTCTGTACTGCTCTCCTGCGGCGCACTGCTTTCTTCGGATTTGCCGCTTTCCCCGGAGGCAATGCTTTCCTGCTGCCGGCTGTTGTCCTGGTTCTCATTTCCGCAGGCGCTAAACCCCGTCAACATGGCAGCCGACAAGCCAATTGACAACCACTTTTTCACGTTTTTCATAATTTTCTCCTTTTCTATTTGAAAGATTACTCTATCAGAGCCATAGCAAAAAACATTCCCGCTACCCCTTCACGCCTCCCAGCGTCATGCCCTTTGTGAAATATTTCTGGAAAAAGGGAAAAACCATCAGCACCGGCCCCGCTGCCACAAGAGCCATGGCAAACCGCAGTGTCTCCGCCGGCATCACCGCAGACGCATCTCCGGCGGAGGCATAATTTTTCAATGCCTCTGCCTCCCGCAGGAGCTTTTGCAGAAGATATTGCAGGGAATACAGATCCGGGTTCCGGATATACAGCATGGACGTCATCCAGTCATTCCATCTGTCTACCAGGTACAGGAAAGATACGGATGCAATGCTTGCCTTGCTCAGGGGAATGATAATCCGGAAGCAGATATACAATTCATGGGCGCCGTCTATCTTTGCCGCTTCTATTAGTTCATTAGGAATCGCCCGATAGCTTGTCCTGACGATCAGTACATTGTAGGCGGAGACCAGGCAGGGGACAATGTAAACCCAGATGGTATCATCCATATGCAGGATATTTCTGATCAGCAGATAAGACGGCACCAGCCCTCCGGAAAACAGCATGGTAAAATATACAAAAAAATTCAGTTGTTTCCGCCAGATAAAAGTATCTCTGGAAAGCGGATATGCCAACAGGGCGATCACCAGTGTGGACAGCGCGGTGGCAGCAATCGTATAAAAAATATTCACTCCGTATGCCATAATCATCTTCATAGGATTACGGAATGCCGTTTCATAGGCTTCCATGCTGAACACGGATGGAATCAGGGAGTATCCGTTCTGTATCAGAGCCGTTTCGTCTGTGAAGGAACTGGCTATCAGCACCAGAATAGGCAGGATATAAACTGCCATCAGCACCAGAAATACCATATGCAGCGCTATCTGGCCCTTATTTTTCTTTTTCTTCATAAAGCCTCCTGTATCAGTTCCGTATCCGCTTCTTAAAACATCGCGTTTTCAGGGCTGATTCTCTTGATTATTTTGTTGGTAGTTACCACCATTACCAGGCCGGCGGCGGACTGTGCCAGCCCTACCGCCGCGGAGCGGGCAAAGTTGCCGTCCTGTAGGGCACGGAAGGTATATGTATTAATGATATCCGTAGTCGGATAGAGAATACCCTTGTTCTGCGGTACCTGATAGAACAACCCGAAATCACCCGAAAACAGCTGTCCGATATTAATAATGGTCTGAATCACAATCACTGGAATCAGGTGTGGAAGCATCACATGCCAGATCTGCTGCGGCTTGTTGGCTCCGTCCAGCTGTGCCGCCTCAATGAGCCCTCCGTCCAGGCTCATCAGAGAAGCATAAAATATCATACTGCTGACTCCCACAGACCCCCACATTTTCACGATTGTCAGGATAAACGGCCAGGCGGAAGGTTTCGTGTACCAGTCAATGGCTGCCCCGCCCAAAGCCTTGATGATCTGGTTAAACAGTCCAAATCTGTAGTGCAGGAATATTTCTACCAGGAAGGAAAGAATAACCGCCGACAGGAACTTCGGCATAATGATAACCGTATTATAAGCCTTCATGGCTTTCCTGCTGCGCAGATGGTAGAACAGAAGCGCCAGACCCACGGAGGCAATGGTTCCGAACACAATAAACGCGATATTATAGCACATGGTATTGCGTATGGTCCGGAAGGCATCCTGGGAGGTGAAGAAAAACTTGAAATTATCCAGGCCGCACCAGTCGCTTCCCAGAATACCCTTCAGCGGTTTATAGTTTTTAAAGGCGATCACGATGCCGAACATCGGGGCATAGTTGAAAACCAGTAATAGCAGGATACCCGGTATGGCCAGCATCCCCATGCTTAAGCTTTCCCTGATCGTCCGTTTTGAGTATCCGGGCTTTGATTTTGTTCCCACTGTTTTCCCCTCCTGTCTCTGCGTTCCCTGCCTTGAATATGGACATATTATACCTTCTCCCTGCCTCCGCGCCAATCGCCGATCGGTGCCATCCTTCGCGTTTCATGCCCATTCGTGTGCTTTTCCGGGCTCTCAGCCGGATGTACAGGTTCGGCTATCGGGCACTTCCCAAAGAATAACAGGCACAAAAAGCCGGCGTCAGGTAGTCCGGCCTGCCACAGGCACGCAAAAGAAAACGCCCGCAGAATTATCTCCCGCGGGCAGCATGGCTGTCAGTATACAAATATTTTTTCGTTCATATTCTCTCAATCACACAGCTGTGCTCTTTCTTCTTTTCATCATAATTGATTCCCACCAGCAATACCTCACCGCCATACTCTTTCAGCACTGCCGGATAATTCCGGTCTTTTATCTGGCGGATTGCGCCTTCTGAGGACTTATTCCATTTCAGTTCAATCACCAATGCAGGCAGCGGCGATCTGTGTTTCGGCAGGTACACCACATCCGCAATCCCTCTGCCCGACGGAAGCTC
>JAAWLQ010000393.1 GCA_022797995.1 Lachnospiraceae bacterium | reverse complement strand
ATCCATCTCAACGGATGGTTTTCCGATTACATTCTGATCAGAGAAGGGTCCACAGTATTCAACGTCAGCGACCTTGACCTGTACTCCAGAGTGCTGATCGAGCCCTGTGCGGTGCTGATTCACGCGGTGGAGCGGGCGAAGAGCACGGGGATCCTTCGTTTCAACAGCAGAGTTGTGGTACAGGGATGTGGTCCGATAGGCTTGATTTGTATCGCAATTTTGCGTACAATGGGGATTAACAGAATCGTGGCTGTGGACGGAGAGCAGAAGCGTCTGGACTTCGCGAAGGAGCTGGGAGCCTCCGACGCTGTGAATTTCAAAGAGCACAAGGGGATTGAGGCTCTGACGGCGGCAGTGCAGGAGAAGTGCGAGGGCCATCTGGCAGATTTCGCATTCCAGTGTACCGGTTCCCCCGTGGGACATTCCAATATCTACAAGTTCATTCGCAACGGCGGCGGACTTTGTGAGCTGGGATTCTTCATCAACGGCGGTGATGCTACCATCAACCCTCACTTTGACATCTGCTCCAAGGAAATCACTACCGTTGGGAGCTGGGTGTACACCCTGCGGGATTATGCCACTACTTTTGAATTCCTGAAGAGTGCGAAGAAGATCGGCCTTCCAATAGAGAAGCTGATCACCCACACCTACCCTCTGGAGGAGATCAACGAGGCGCTGAAGACCAATCTGGCCATGCAGGGACTGAAGATTGCCATTATAAACAAGCAGTAAAACAGTCGCTGTCTGCCCGGAATCACCGCCGGGGAACAGGAAGGTGATGAAGGAATATCCGCAGAACAATAGCCGGAAATACACAGAACGGTATCCGAAATCCGGCAGAGCAACGGCCGGAGATTTACAGAATGGCATCTGGAAATTCGGAATAAAGTAGTACAAAGAGGACGGAAAAGCAGGGAAGGAACGGAAGGAGAGGCCCATGGAAAAAGAAAAGGAAGTTTTCGACAAAGAGAAGCTTTCTTTGGAAGGAGCAGGAGCCATGCAAGAAACAGAAACCGAGGAAAAAGCAGGAACCGAGGAAGAAAGCAGGTTCCCGGAAGAAAAGAAATCCGCGGAAGAGGCGGTAGGCCTTCTGGAGGTATACGGACTGACCTGTGCGTTTCTTGCGGCGGATGCCGGGTGCAAGGCGGCGGATGTCAGGCTGGAGACCTTTGACAAGAACAAACCGGCCAATGCGGATTCCCTGCCGGTGCCTCTGCTGGTGACGGTGAAATTCCGGGGAAGCGTGGCGGCTGTGGAGGCCGCTATGGAAGCCGGAGAAGAGATGGCGAAGTCTGTGACCGGTGTGGTACAGCGGCATATCATTGCAAGGCCCACCGGAGATACGGAGAAAATGTTGAAGCTGAGTGCTTTTGACAAGAATTAAATCAGGTGGCAGTTCAGGCAGATAACCGGACTGTTACAAAAAGAAAATGAAGAAATAAGCGAAAATCAAATGGAACTTCCATGAAGTGGAGAAGGAAAGGAGAACATTATGGCACAGGAAGCATTGGGAATGGTAGAGACAAGAGGTCTGACGGCAGCTATTGAGGCCGCGGATGCGATGACCAAATCGGCGGAGGTAACGCTGATCGGCACAGAGAAAATCGGTTCCGGACTGGTAACCGTTATGGTGCGCGGTGATGTGGGAGCTGTGAAAGCCTCTGTGGAAAGCGGTTCCGCGGCAGCCAGCAGACTGGGTGAACTGGTGGCGGCTCATGTGATTCCCAGACCTCATTCGGATGTGGAGAAGATTCTGCCGAAGATTTGAGCGGCAGCAGGCAGGAAGGATATAAGTAAAGGAGCCGATAAATGAGCAATACATCATTAGGCTTTATTGAAATCTCAGGGGTGGTTGCCGCCGTGGATGCGCTGGACATCATGTGCAAAACCTCAGGCGTGGAGCTGGCCACCTGGGAGAGAAAACTGGGCGGACGGCTGGTCACCATAGTGGTAAAAGGAGATGTGGCCTCCGTGCAGGAAGCCGTGGAGACGGCGGCCAGAAAGGCAATCAAAAAGCCTGTGGCAAGCGGCGTCATCGCCAATCCCCACGAAGAAATCATGAGACTGGTGGAGCTGAGCGCCGGCAGATTCATGAACAAAGCGGCAGAAAGCACCGCTCTTGACGCAAGGACAATTCAGGAAGTGTAGGAACTGAAAAATAATAACCGCCCGAACAGTGCCCCGGAAAATTTGCTGACGCCTAAACGGCAGAAATTTTCCGCGAGAAGGGCGCTGGAGGAAGGTTACGGAACTAAAAATCAGTAGTGTCTCAAAAGGACACAGATACATTTAGGGACGTGCTCTTTACGGCCATAAATGTATCTAAGGAGAAGGTGTCCTTTAGAGACACTGCGGAACTAAAATAAGGAGAATAATTATGGCACAGGAAGCATTGGGAATGGTGGAAACAAGAGGTCTGGTAGCAGCGATCGAGGCGGCGGACGCCATGTGTAAGGCCGCAAACGTAAGTCTGGTAGGTACCGAGAAGATCGGTTCCGGATTGGTGACGGTTATGGTACGCGGAGATGTGGGAGCAGTGAAGTCTTCTGTGGAAGCAGGCGCATCAAGCGCTTCCAAGCTGGGTGAGCTGGTGGCTACCCATGTAATTCCCAGACCCCATAACGATGTGGAGATGATTCTTCCCCATGTAAAGTAATGAATTTTTGGGTCTGAAAAGTATACAGACTTAAAGTGGAAGCTTTACATGGATTTAAAGTTCCCCGAGCAGTCTGTGGTGACAGAGACAGTACGGCTGGAAGCGGGGGGACAGGATTTTCCGGGACAACATCAGCTGTCCCGGAAAAACGGAGGATGGCATGGAACAACAGACAGTGGAAATGATTACACAGATGGTACTGGAGACCATCGAGAGAATGGAGAAGAAAACCAACGGTTATCAGGTGCCGGTGGGCGTGTCTGCCAGACACATTCATCTGACCCAGGAGCATGTGGAGACTCTGTTCGGCGAGGGCTATCATCTGACGAAGAAAAAAGATCTGATGGGCGGGCAGTATGCCTGCAATGAGACCGTAACCGTGGTGGGGCTGAAACTGCGGGCTATTGAGAATGTGCGGGTTCTGGGACCTGTCAGGAAGGCGTCCCAGCTGGAAATATCCGCCACGGACGCCATGAAGCTGGGGGTGGCCGCTCCCATCCGGGAGTCCGGCAATATCGCCGGAAGCGCGCCAATCGCAGTGGTGGGTCCCAAAGGCGTGATTTACCTGCAGGAAGGCTGTATCATAGCCATGCGCCATATTCACATGTCTCCTGCGGACGCGGCGGCAGCCGGTGTCCATGACGGCGACATTGTGTCGGTGAAGGCGGACAATGAGAGAGGAACGGTTTTTAATCAGGTGAAAATCCGTGTAAACGACAGTTTTACGCTGGAGATGCATATCGACACAGACGAGGCCAATGCCAGCAAGATTAAGACCGGAGATAAGGTGACGATTATCCGTTAGAACAGTAAAGCAGCATACGGACGGGCTGGTACAGCGGCGAAGTCTGGTCAGTGAAAGGCAGATTTTGCTTCGCAGAATCGGGAAAGCAGTGTCGGATGCCGAAGCATAGATTGTGTATCCGTTCGGACAGGACATGGAACGGTTGCAGGATTATTTTGACGTGGAAGAGAAGATACTGCAGTTGACAACAGGGTTAAGACAGCGAAGGCCCGTCCGTTTGTTTTTCAGAACAACAATTTGAAAGAAGACAATTTTTCATCGAAGGCGATTGCCATGACAGGAGAACCATGCCATGATTATAGGGAAGGTAGTGGGAAGTATCGTTTCCACCCGCAAAAGTGAGAATCTCATCGGGAATAAATTCATGATCATTGAGCCGCTGGAGAAAATGATGGCCGGAGCGTCCCGCTTTGTGGCCATAGACAATATCGGCGCGGGTATCGGCGAGACGGTGCTGGTGGCAACGGGAAGCGCCGCCCGGGTAGGAATGGAAAATGCGCCGGTGGATGCGGCGATTGTGGGAATTGTAGACGAATGAATTTGTTACCCGTAAATTTGAAACGGACGGGACGCGGGAAAGTATGTCGGAAAGCAGAGTATGGAAATACAGGATTTGAAGAAGGTTCTGCAGGAGAATAGAGTATGGAAATACAGGATTTAAAAGAGGTTCTGCAGC
>JAAWLQ010000392.1 GCA_022797995.1 Lachnospiraceae bacterium | reverse complement strand
GAACCACCCAGCATGGAATTCAGCTGATTATGGATTTTCTCGTTGGTCTGTATCATGGAGCGCCGGATACTTTTCAGCTTTGGACTGGCATCGTCGGCAATTTCCTCCTCGGAGAGAATACAGCGATGGATTTCGTTGGCAATCTGCGTCAGAGGGGCCAGCTGCTCAAAATATTCGTCCAGCGTATCTGTGGGAGCATCCTCTCTGTCCCGCCTGCCGTAAGTTTTGATGCGGGATACATTGTCCAGCATGGAGGCAATGTTCAGCAGCTCCAGAATGGACAGGGTGGAACCAATTTCCAGAGAACGAATGGAAAATCCCAGATCCTTATTGTTGCCGAAGGAGGTACTCCCGGACCTGAACAGGCGTGTGAGAGCATCCGCGGTATGACGTTGATTTCTGCAGATTTCTTCCGGATCCGTGGAGGGTCTCAATTCCCGGCAAAGCTTTTTGCCCGGTTGGGAATTGGCTTTTCCGGCCAGCATTTCTATTATTTTGTTATATTCAAGAGTGGTTAATACTTTTTCGTTCATAAGTGCTCCTTTTGATTAAGGCGCTAAGATCGTTATATTTTTGCGCAAGTCCCAGGCAGAGACCCGTACTTGACTCTGCCCTTTTCGCACATTATATCATACCCCTTCAAGTATTTCCAGTGACAGTCGGAAAAAGGGCATTGTAAAATTGGTGTGGTCTGATATAATGACTTTACCTGGTAAGGTAAACGGTCAGATGGAAGTAAGGGAGAATGTAAAATGCTGAGAGCGACAAAAGTCAGAATGGAATATCTGGAACATCCGGTGGGGCTGGGAGAAATTCCCTGGTTCGGCTGGGTGCTGGAGAGCGACAGGAAAAATGTGGTGCAGAAGTCTTATCAGCTGCAGATTGCGGAGGATTCGCAGTTTGAGAGGCTTATCTATGACAGCGGTACTATAGAGAGCGAAGAATCCACCCATGTGGAGATACCCTGGGAGAAGGCGGAGGGACAGGGAATCCGAATCGGAGAAAAGGGGAAAGGATCGGGAGAGATTCGCTCCTGCAGAGAATATTTCGTGAGAGTCCGGGTGAGTGACGGCGTGGAGGAAAGCCCATACAGCGACACTGTTTCCTTTGTGACGGCATTTTTGAACAGGAACGAGTGGAAGGCGGATTTCATCACCGCGGAGGAGGAATCGGACAGCGAAAAGTCGGGTAGTACCTGTCTGAAGAAAAGGATTTATCTGAACGGGGAAATAGAGTCGGCCTATGTATGCGGTACGGCACTGGGATTGTACCGGTTTTTCATCAACGGGGAGAAGGCGGGAGAGGACGAAATGACTCCCGGCTGGACTTCCTATCATAAGCATCTGTGTTACCAGACCTGTGATGTGACGGAGCTGCTGAAGGAAGGGGAAAATGTTCTGGAGGTCATGCTGGGAGCGGGATGGTACAAAGGGAAAATGGGATTCCTGCTGTTACGAAACAATTACGGCACGAGGACGGCTTTTCTGATGCAGATGACAGTGCGGTATAAGGATGGCGGAGAAGAGACTTTTGTGACGGACGAAAGCTGGCAGGGCCGGCCCGGGCCGGTAACTTTTTCGGAGATTTACGACGGTGAATGGTATGATGCCAGACTGGAGTCGGAAGATGGAGGGGAATGGAAAAAGGTAAGCAGAATTGAGTTCCCGATGGAAGCGCTCACGGCCCAGGCGGGCAGCAGGGTACGGAAAATGGAAAAGCTCCAGGCCCGGGAGGTAATCGTGACCCCTAATCAGGAAACGGTAATAGATTTTGGTCAGAACCTGACAGGATGGGTGAATTTCCGGGTGCAGGCGGACAGGGGATGTGAGATTGTTCTGAAATGCTTTGAGACACTGGACGCACAGGGAAATGTATACACGGCAAATCTGCGCTCTGCAAAGCAGGAGATTCATTATATCTGCAGGGGGGACGGGCCGGAAGAGTATCACCCTCTCTTTACCTTTATGGGATTTCGGTATGTGCAGGTTCTGCAATGGCCCGGAGAGGTGAGGGCGGAGGAGTTCTCGGCGTTTGCACTTTATTCCCAGATGGAGCAGACCGGGACCTTTCGGTGTTCCAATCCGTTGGTGAACCGACTGCAGCAGAATATTCTCTGGGGTCTGAAGGGGAATTTCCTGGATATTCCCACGGATTGTCCTCAGAGGGACGAGAGAGTGGGATGGACGGGAGACGCCCAGATTTTCTGCAGAACTGCCTGCTGGCTTATGAACACGTATACCTTTTTCCGGAAATGGCTGAAGGATGTGGCGGCGGACCAGACGCCGGAGGGTGGTGTGCCCCATGTGGTGCCTGACATTATCAGCGGGAAGGAAGAGAATGACTGGCTGCTGTCCCAGGGGACTCATTCCGCGGCGGCCTGGGCGGATGTGGCGGTGATCAACCCCTGGACCATGTATCTGACTTTCGGGGATAAGACGATTCTGGAAGAGCAGTATGAGAGTATGCGGAAGTGGATTGATTTCATGAAAGAGCATTCCACGGATTACATATGGAATTACAGGCTGCAGTTTGGGGACTGGGTGGCTCTGGACGCGGAGGAGGGAAGCTACTTCGGCGCCACGCCCAACGATTTGACCTGTACGGCGTATTTTGCCTATTCCACGGGACTTTTCGTGAAAATTGCCGGGATTCTGGACAGGCGGGAGGATGCGGTTCGGTACGGCGCTCTGCATGACAAGATTGTGGAGAAGTTCAGGCGGACCTTCTTTCAGGCGGACGGAACCATGACGGCCCAGACCCAGACGGCTCACATTGTGGCGTTGTATTTTGACCTGGTGCCGGAATCCTTCAGGGCCCAGACCGCCAGACGCCTGACAGAGCTGCTGGAGAAGGAGAACGGCCATCTGGTCACCGGTTTCGTTGGAACGCCTTATTTTTGCCATGCGCTGAGCCGTAACGGCTATGTGAAGGAGGCTTATGAGCTTCTGCTGAAGGAGGATTTCCCTTCCTGGCTCTATCAGGTGAAAATGGGAGCCACCACCGTCTGGGAGCACTGGGACGGCATGAAGCCGGACGGGACTATGTGGAGCCCGGATATGAATTCCTTCAATCATTATGCTTACGGCGCCGTGGGAGACTGGCTTTACAGAGTGGTGCTGGGAATGGAAATCGACGAGAAGGACCCGGGTTATCATCATTCCATTATCAGTCCCCAGACAGGAGATGCGTTTGACTTTGCGGAGGGCTCTTACGAGAGTGTGTACGGTGCGTTGAAGGTTCGCTGGGAAAAGGGGGAGACAAAGGATGTCCGCCGGCTGCGGATTACGATTCCTCACAATACCACCGCGGAGATCAGATTGGAAAAAGGCGCCGGAGAGCTCAGGGCCGAGGGGCTGGATTTTGCTTTAAAGGAAGGGATTTTCACCGCACAGTGCGGCTCCGGAGAGTGGGAGATTGTATATCGGAAAGGAATGTAGTATACATGATATTAAAAATAAACGGATTCAACTTAAAAATAAATATATTTTATGGAAAAAACGAGATATGGATTCCTGTGCCGGACTCCTGTTATACGGAGGAAGGCTGTGAATTTCAGACGAAAGATGCGGAATATCGGGTTGCCTTCCACAAAGAGGGGCCGGATGGAGAATTCGGTTACCGAATGGAATACCACGCCTCCTATGACACCCGTATGAAGCTGCAGCTTTCCCTGCCGGAGGAAAAGGATTATTTCCATGTGATTCCCTGCAATATTTACGGGGACAATCACGCGGAGGAGGTGCGTATCGGAGAGTTCCCGTTGCTTACGGAAATTCATCCGGAGGCGTCATTCTGTTCACCCTACTGGGAATTTCGGGCGGACCGGGCGGCTGTGCCTTTGTCAGCGCTCTGCTGTGCCGGAGGAGTGGCCGCGATATCCGTGGACCCTTATTCGGAGGAAGAGGGAAAAGAGGAGGGCGGCCTGATCAGAAACGGTATCTTCGCCGCACTGCCGGACAGCTTCGGAGTTACGTTGGGTTATACCAACGACCCGGTGACCTTCCTGAATCGTTCCGTGCCTGCCGCTTCCACCGGGAGCCGGGGGAGAAAGGCTCATGTTACAGGGAAGATTATAACTTTGGATTGTCTATGCTTGTGGACATTAAACCAATCATGGATGATTGAGAGGATATTATGAGCAAG
>JAAWLQ010000391.1 GCA_022797995.1 Lachnospiraceae bacterium | reverse complement strand
GTGGACAGCAGACGCAGGTATTCGCTCCTTGTCAGCTCCGGCTGTACGTCTCCCTCTATGCTGCTGAAGGTGTCTATCTGCCAGTCTCTGTGTCCCAGATACTGCATCAGGCTGTTCCAGACGGATATCCGGGTATTGATGGTTCTGGGGCTGAAGCCCTGTTCCTCCAGCCACTGTCTCCACCGCTGGCCGCTCTCCGCCGTGATTGTCTTCTCTTCGGAAAGGCATTCGCAGAGCACGGTCAGCGTTCTGCGGTATTCCCGCAGGGATATATGGCTGCACCCTCTGCCTGACAGGTGCGCCAGGAATGCCTCCTGCACCTCCGGCGTCAGTTTTTCCTGTGTTTTCTGCTCCATACTGTCTGTCCTTTCCCTTTTTTCTGAGGAGATGTTCGCTCGGCCCTATACTTCCATGTTCTATAGACCCGGCAGACTGCAGAACACCCGCTCTTCTGGCAGATTACCCGCTCTCTCAGCAGGCCCGCCGCTCACTCCACTACAGGAAACAAAATTACCATTTCATTTGTAATTTTCCTTTTGTCAGACACCTGAAAATCAAAAAAACGGGATACAGCCGCAGCCGTATCCCGTAACAGTGTCAAAAAAGGCGTCAAAAAACAAAGACCCGGAAAAATCACTTCCTCTGATTTTCTCAGGTTTTCTTTTGCATGCTTTCCTATTCTAAAGTCTTTTCCCAGCAGTTAACTTTTGAAATATAAAAACATAAAATAATCTTGAAAACCACTAACCATCATGCTATACTATACATAATATAAATTATGTGACGCGTGTTTATTTTGCATTGTAAATAAAATGGTAATTTTGTGGTATGACAGTTCGGAAGGCTTTTTACAGTCAGTCTTTACCGAACTGTTTTTTATTTTTCAGTTCGACTGTTTTTTTCAGTTTAGCTGTTTTCAGTTTAACTGTTCTCCGTCCACCTGTTCTCAGCTCACCAGCCCCAGCCTCTCCATCTGCCGGGCGTGGGTCTCTCCTGTGGACATCAGGTAGATGCGGGTGGTTTCTATGCTGCTGTGTCCCAGCACATCCGCAAGCTTTACGATATCTCTGCATACCTTGTAAAAGGTTCTTGCGAAGAGATGGCGCAGGTTGTGGGGGAACACTTTCGATGGGTTTACGCCGGCTTTCTCACACAGCTTTTTCATTTCCCGCCAGATCTGGCATCTAGACATGCCTTTCCCTTTCCGGGTCAGGAAGATTTCTCCCGTTGTGATGTTCTGCTTTCTGGCATAGTCTCTAAGTTTCTTGCAGAGTTTACCGGGGAGGAGGATGGTTCTGATTTTTCCTTTCAGGGAGATGTCTGCCCGTCTCCGGGAAAGTGCCTCCACCGTGATATACCGCACTTCGGACACACGGATCCCGGTGGCGCAGATCGTCTCCAGAAGCAGCGCCAGGCGGGAATTCCCGTTCTCCCTTGCGGTCTTCAGCAGGCGTTCGTATTCCGCCCTGCTCAGTTCCTTCTCCTGTTCC
Source organism: Lachnospiraceae bacterium (assembly GCA_022797995.1). Taxonomy (GTDB): domain Bacteria; phylum Bacillota; class Clostridia; order Lachnospirales; family Lachnospiraceae; genus Acetatifactor. The sequence goes on along the minus strand of JAAWLQ010000391.1, from coordinate 2,655 downwards.
CGGAAGGCACGGCGCTGTATCTTCAGGAATTTCACCCGGCATTCCTCCCATCCCAGGAAGCCGAAGAAGCCGTTCAGGGAGGACAGCATGGCATTGATGGTGGACGGGGCATAGCCTGCCTTTGTCAGATGTGTTTTCCAGCCTGTGGAGGCTTCCTTGTCTACCGGGACAGCGGGTTTCTCCTTCTCTCCTGTCTGACCCCCGCCGGATAACACTTCCTCCTCTCCTGTCTGACTTCCGCCAGTCAGTGCTTTGTTCCTACCTGCCTGACCTCTGCCGGATAATCCTTCATTCATGCCCGCCTGACTTTCGCCGGATAGTATTTCCTCCTCTCCGGTCCGACCTCCGCCGGTAAATCCTTCGTTCCTACCTGTCTGACCTCCGCCGGATAGCACTCCGTCCTCTCCTGCCCCTTCTCCGCCGGGCGGCACCTCCCCGTTCTTCCCCTGCCTGCCGGCGGCGCGCTCCTCCAGCCATGTCGCAAAGGCCCGGATATCCCGCAGGTATTTTTTAATGGTATCGGGTGCGAATTCCTCCCGCACCATGTGCTCCTGATAGCTTGTCATTTTCTCTTCTGTAATCCTGTATGCCATTTTTCTCTTCTCCTTCCGGGCCCGCCAAACATCCGCGCCTTTTCTTGTAGATCTGTCTGAAACTACAGAAACTGCTTCGTGTCTCTGTAATCCAGTTCCCATGATTTATACTGCGCACGGGTTAAATTTACAGTACAACCCTACTGCAGACCGCCAGCCAGTTGCTTTCCCAAAGGCATCACTATAAATCCTGGTGGTCTACAGTATAAAATCATGCCGTATTCTCACAGGTTTTACAAGGGAAATATTATCTCACTAATGAAATCAGGGCGACATAGCCCTTCAGCCATATCGCCCTGTAAAATAATCTGTTCAACTTGATTACAACACTTAATTCTATCTCAGGTACTTCTTCAACGTCTCCGCCTTATCCACAGCCTCCCAGGGAAGGGACACATCGTCCCGTCCGAAGTGACCGTAAGCCGCGGTCGCCCTGTAAATGGGTCTGCGCAGATCAAGCATCTTGATAATGCCTGCGGGACGCAGATCAAAATTCTCCCGGACAATCTCAACCAATTTCTCATTGCTCAGCTTTCCGGTACCGAAGGTATCCACCATGACAGATGTGGGCTGTGCCACGCCGATGGCATAGGAAAGCTGAATCTCACATTTCTCAGCCAGACCGGCGGCCACAATATTTTTGGCCACATACCGGGCCGCATAGGCCGCGCTTCTGTCTACTTTCGTACAGTCCTTGCCGGAAAAAGCGCCGCCGCCGTGACGGGCATATCCGCCGTAAGTATCCACGATAATCTTGCGGCCGGTAAGTCCCGCATCTCCCTGGGGCCCGCCGATGACGAAGCGGCCGGTGGGATTGATGAAGAATTTCGTATCCTTGTCCACCATCTCCTTCGGCAGAACAGGGTCAAACACATATTTCCTGATGTCCTCATGAATCTGCTTCTGGGTCACGTTCTCGTCGTGCTGAGTGGAGAGAACCACCGCCTCCAGACGTAAGGGTTTGCCGTTCTCATCATATTCCACGGACACCTGGCTCTTGCCATCGGGCCGCAGATAGGGAAGGGTGCCGTCCTTGCGGACCTTTGCAAGCTGTCTGGCCAGTTTATGGGCCAGTGAAATGGGGTAGGGCATCAGTTCCGGCGTCTCATTGGTGGCATAGCCGAACATCATCCCCTGATCGCCGGCGCCGATGGCTTCCAGCTGCTCGTCGCTCATGCCGGCCTCTCTGGCCTCCAGGGCCTTGTCCACACCCATTGCAATATCGGGAGACTGCTTATCCAGCGCCACCATCACGGCACAGATATTGCCGTCAAAGCCCGTTTTGGCATCGTTGTAGCCAATCTCATTCACGGTTTTACGTACGATTCCGGGAATGTCCAGGTTTGCGGTGGTGGTAATCTCACCTGTCACCAGAACAAAACCGGTACAGCTGGCCGTCTCACAGGCCACCCGGCTCATGGGATCCTGTTCCATACAGGCATCCAGTATGGCATCCGACACAGCGTCACAGAGTTTGTCGGGATGTCCTTCCGTAACGGATTCTGAAGTAAATAAATGTTTTTCCATATGTCTCTTCCTTTCTCTATATGTGTATTCGCCTCCCGCCTCGGCAAAAGGCTATGTCATCATTTATCCGCCGCAGCATGCTTCTACGAGAATAACTCTTCTTCCGAGTGACCCTGTGCAATCGAGTAGAGGGATGCTCTTCTCTGCTACTCGTGCGCGGCCCCCATGCCGCCTTAGCGGCAAACTTCCACATGCGGGCCTGCACAATCGAGTAGGGGAATGTCCCTCTCCACTACTCGCCGCACGGCCCGCATACCGCCTTTGCGGCAAACTTCCACATGCGGGCCTGCACAATCGAGTAGGGGAATGTCCCTCTCCACTACTCGCCGCGCGGCCCCCATGCCGCCTTAGCGGCAAACTTCCACATGCGGGCCTGCGCATAATAAAAAGTCCGCTCACAACATAAGCGGACTCAAATCTCTCGATATCAATCCTCTTATTGTTCGAACACTACTCGCTCAGGGAGGCACCTTCCACAATGGGGTTGCCGTGGCTTCATCGATCCTATGTATCTCCACCAACTCTGAATAAGAGA
>JAAWLQ010000390.1 GCA_022797995.1 Lachnospiraceae bacterium | reverse complement strand
CCTGTCGATCATTGGTGGGAACCTTGACTCAGGCCTCAGGACCTTGCAGGTCCTTGCACGAGGCACCGTCCTTGCGAACTAAACGCGAATTTACCCCTCAAAGCAGTTCCCGCCATCTGCACTTGAACAGGCCCCCAAAAGGGGGCCGCCTTGCCGACATTATATCCGCTAAGCCCACACTCTATTTCATGAAAATATTAGACAGATCATTAAAGAAGACAAACACCATCAGAACCATAAAGAACATCAGACCCACAAAATGCACCATACCCTCTTTTTCCGGCGGAACCGGTTTCCCGCGGATTACCTCTATCAGCAGAAACACCAGCCTGCCGCCGTCCAGCGCAGGTACGGGAAGCAGATTCAGTATCCCCAGATTCACCGACAGCATCAGGGTGATATTCAGCATATTCAGAAGCACATTCAGCCAGCCGTACTCTTTGGCGGCATCATAGGTTTTGCCCACCACATTCACGGCGATTCCCACCGGTCCGGCCACGTCCTCCCTGCTTACCCTGCCCCTGAAAAGCATTCCCAGACTCTTATAAGTAGCCTTTACGGAATAGCGCATTTCATACCATGCATACTTAAATGTTTCAAAACCTTCAGGCTCCACAAAATCCGCATTCATCAATCCCAGCAGATAAATCCCGGAAACCGCATCATATTGAGGCGTCACCATGGCGGTGTTCCGGACACCGTCCCTCTCATATACCACTTCCACCTCTCCGCCCCGATAGCTGGTCTGCATATACAGGGAAATCTCCTGATACAGATAAAATTTCTCCCCATTGACAGAGATAATTCTGTCTCCATCCCGGAGGCCTGCGGTCTCCGCTCCGCTTCCAGGCTCCACCTGGGTGGCGATCGGATCGCGGATTGCCGCCATATTAACAATGATGAAAGCAATCACAAAAGCCAGAATGAAGTTAAACACCGGCCCGGCTACCACTGTGGAAATCCTGCCCCAGACGGAAGCATTCAGAAAGGAGCCTTCCGACACTTCGCCTTCCTTTGTCATCAGTCCATCCTCACCCTCGAACATGCAGGCGCCGCCGATGGGAAAAATCTTCAGGGAATATTTGGTACCGCCCTTCTTCACAGACCAGATGCTGGGCCCCATTCCCACAGAGAATTCCACCACATGGATACCGTTGGCCTTCGCCAGCAGAAAATGCCCGAACTCATGTGCAATCACCACCACCCCGAATATGAGAATAAACCAAATTAATGTCATCATTTACCGTTCAGTCCTTCCTGTACCATAATGTCTGATTACGAGAACTTATTTTTCTCTCTATAACAGGCTCAAAATATATGCGTAAGTCTCCTGCTCTGCCTCCAGAATCTCCTCCACATTGGGTGCGGCCGTCACCTTGTGGTGGTCCATGGCCTTCTCAATGAGCTCCGCGATGCCCAGATAAGATATCCTGTTCTCCAGGAACAGCTGCACAGCCTTCTCGTTGGCCGCATTATATACGGTGGGCAGGCTGCCTCCCCTGCGGGCTGCCCGATATGCCAGCGCAAGTCCCGGAAAAGTGTCTGTGTCAGGCGCTTCAAAAGTCAGCTGTCCCAGCGCAAACAGATCGGCCCGTTCTCCTCTCATAGGCCTTCTGTCCGGATAAAAAAGTGCATACTGAATAGGAAGCTTCATATCCGGCACACCAAGCTGCGCGATAATCGCTCCATCCACATACTGTACTGCGGAATGGACGATACTCTGCGGATGTACCACAACCTGTATCTGGTCAAGCTCCACCCCGAACAGCCATTTCGCCTCCATCACTTCCAGTCCCTTATTGACCAGAGTAGAAGAGTCTATGGTCACTTTCCGCCCCATGGTCCAGTTGGGATGTTTCAGCGCATCCTCGGGCCGTATGGCTTTGAGCTGCTCTCTCGTCCGGCCCCGGAAAGGCCCGCCGGAAGCGGTCAACAGAATTTTTTCAATCTTTTTTCCGTCATATTCCACATAACGGCGGAAGGGCTTTCCCGCCAGCTCGCCGTTCAGAGACTGGAAGATTGCGCTGTGTTCGCTGTCCACCGGCAGAATCGCCACATTTTTCTCTCTGGCTAACGGCATGATAATGTGCCCTGCGGTCACCAGTGTCTCCTTGTTGGCCAGCGCAATATCCTTCCCCGCTTCAATGGCCGCGATGGTAGGCCGGATCCCGATCATCCCCACGATGGCCGTAACCAGCATCTGACTTTCAGGAAAAACGGCAACTTCCAGCAGTCCTTCCATGCCGGACAGAATTTTCACGTCCAGATCCGCAACCCGCACCCGCAGGTCTTCCGCCGCTTCCGACCTCCACATGCATGCCGCCAGGGGCCGGAATTCTCTGATCTGCTCTTCCATTTTCTCCACATTGGTGCCTGCAGCCAGCGCAACCACCTGCAAATCCGGATTGTTCCTCACAATCTCCAGTGTCTGGGTACCGATAGAACCGGTAGAGCCCAATATCGCTATCTTTTTCATCATTATCTCCAGTTTATACATCTCTTATAACCGGAATAAGGTACTCTGCCCGCCACCTCTTTTATACATTATCGGTTTATGTATCTCTTATTACCGGAATAAGGTACTCTGCCGCCACCTTTTTATGCATTGCCTCCGGTAATGTATCTCTTATTACCGAAGACCGTCACTCTCCCTGTCTTCCGTTCCACATTCGCAGACCGACATCCGGCCCGGCATTTCTCACTCTCATGACCTCCCCGGTGACAGTAGAAATCCATCGAGCAGGGCTGTTGTTATCCTGGCCTGCCTGTCAGTCCCTTTTCCAGCCAGACTCACAGTCGCCGGTCACATCAGCATCAGCACAGTCAGGAAATAGGTCATGGGGGCAGTCACAATCATACTGTCAAATCTGTCCATGATTCCGCCGTGTCCCGGAATCAGCTTCCCGTAATCCTTGATTTCCACATTCCGTTTGATGGCCGAGGCCGCCAGATCTCCCACCATGCTCATCACCGCTCCAACGCCGCAGATTACCGCGATCATCCAGGCAGCCCGCTGGTCCGGCAATGCTTTCTCCACAAAAAAGAACCCGTACAGCCAGCCGATCAGCGCCGAACCCGCCACGCCGCCGATGCAGCCTTCCAGTGATTTCTTCGGGCTCAGCACGGGAAATATTTTTTTCCTGCCAATCAGCTTGCCCACCGCATAGGCGCAGGTGTCACAGCCCCAGGAGCTGATCAGTATCATCCACACCGTATAAATGCCCTGTGGACACATCCTGGTCAGGTAGACAAAGGACAGAAGCACAGGCGCATATATGTAAGAAAAGACAGCCGCCATCACCTGGCTGGCATGAAACTTCGGGAAAGTCAGCACATAGGCGAACATACAGGCCAGGAACATTCCCATCACGCACATCATAAGCCACACAGGCTCTCCCGAGACATACAACAGCAGGTAATAGCCGGTGATTCCCAGGAATCCGATGATTTCCAGCCCGTTTATTTTCCCATCCAGGGTACATTTCAATGCCTTCGTCAGTTCCCGGAAAGCAACCAGAGACGCCGCCCACAGCAGAACCGCCAGAGGAATCCCCCCCAGGCTCATCGTCCCTATTGCGATAGCCAAAAGTACCACACCGCTTGCCAATCTGGTCCAAAACATAAGGCTACTCCTCCTTTAAGCCTCCAAGCTTTCTGTCTCTATGATTATATGCTTCCACAGCTTTTACCAATTCTTCCCTGGTAAAATCAGGCCAGGGCACCGGAGTAAAATAGAACTCCGTATAGGCCAGCTGCCACAGCAGAAAGTTGGATATCCTCTGTTCATTACAGGTGCGGATCAGCAGGTCCGGCTCCGGTATTCCCGCGGTATCCAGGAGACTGCTCATGGTATCCTCGGTGATATCCTCCGGTCGAAGCTTCCCCGCCGCGGCCTCCGATGCTATTTTCCTGGCGGCTCTGACAATTTCATCCCTGCCGCCATAGTTGATGGCAATCTGAAAGTGCAGGCCGTCATTGTCCTTTGTGGCCTCCTCCAGCTCTGCGATTCTGGTACGGATATCCTCGTCCAGCCTTGATTTCTCGCCGATCACCCTGACACACATGTGATTCTTCTCCGCCGTCTTCAGACAGGTCTTCATATAATTGCGCAGAAGCTTCATCAGCGCATCCACCTCGTCCTGGGGAC
>JAAWLQ010000389.1 GCA_022797995.1 Lachnospiraceae bacterium | reverse complement strand
GTGATGCTGGTGATGACGTCCGTATCCACCCGGTAGGTATAGTCGGGCGCCTGCAGTTCCGCTTCCGGCACATCCTTGTAGCTTACGATGCCGATGCCCAGTGCGGAAAGGATCTCATCATCGGATACTTTCCCGCTGGTAGTGCCGCCCCAGGCAGGGTAGCCTAAGTCCGGGGTTTCCAGGAAAAGGGAAAGCGGCAGGTTCTGGTGTGTCAGGCTTGTCATTTTCCGCCGCAGGTTCCCGCCTGACATCTGGTTATAGAGCGCCGCTTCCGTTGCGGTCATGGCATAGTTGCGCCCGCCGTGGGTAAAGTAGGCGATCGGCTCGATGACCAGCTTGTAGGAGCCGGAGACCAGGTCCTCAAAAGGGATGCCGGTCTTGTCGGCAACCAGCTGTGCGGCATACTCAGAGCAGAAATACCGCCGGATCGCTTCAATGCCCGCGCGGGACCTGCCGCCGCTGATGATGCGGGGAAGCGACGTACCCGGCTTGGAGCAGCCATAGGAGCCGGAATCCAGGGACAGGGAAGCTCCCCCGCTGTACTGGAGCTTGCTTACCTTCCCGAAATGCAGGATGTCCCCGGATATGTTGAAATTGCTTAAGTCAAACGGGGTGGACGCTATGCTGCCGTCTTCCGTGACTACCGTGATGCGCACACCGTCCTGGTTGTGCCATACATCCGTTGCAGTGCCGCTCCCCATGCCGCCACCGCCGCCGTCGATGTTCCCCTCCCCGGAAGCCAGTGCGGTCATCCCTGCGGAAAGCATCAGGATAAGGGAAAGAAGAAATGGGAAGATGCGCTTGGTCAGTTGTTTCATGTGGTCCTCCTTTTCAGACAAAAAAAGGACATGGAATCCATCCATGCCTTTTTCTGTGTATTCATTGTATTCAGTTGCCGCCCATGGTGCCGATCTGCTTGTTGATGTCTCCGTCGCTGTCGATGTTGTCCTGCTGTACGCCGCTGGGCGTTACCCAGCCAAAGACGGGATCATAGACCTGTCCGGGATGGCTGTCGCCGGAGCCGGTGCCCCCGGAGGGTGTGCCTGTCCCGGAACCGCCGGTGGGATTATCCTGCGTGGGTGCAGGTGCCTGTGTCTGGGCGGGCGGGTCATATTCCGGCTGCTTGTCAGGATCTGTGACATCATCCGTGGTCACGGGAGGCTCAGTGGGCTTTTCCTGTAAGGCATCCTCTTTGGTGGAGCTGTCGGAAAGGCTTGTGGTGGAGCCGGTTTCATCCTCGGAAACTACCGTCTGGGTATTGTCAGAGGCTGTGCCCTGCAGCTGGCTGCTTTCCTTTGCTGCAGCATCAGGGAGGCTGGCATCAGTGCCGGAGTTTTCTTCCCAGGTATCCGTGACATCAGCGCGTTCCGTGGAAGCAGGGATGAACTCTGTTTCCGGTTCCCGCGTCAGGAACCAGGCGCCTGCAAGCACAGCTACGCAGAGCGCGGATAAGCCGCAGGTGGCAAAGGTTCTTTTTCTGTCAGTAGGTTTTGTATTCTTTTTCATAATATTGGACTCCTTTCGTCGTGTTTACATTTTATACGCACCAGAATGCGGAATGCCAACAGCATTCCCGTCAGTATTTTGTATTATGGGAACCGGTCAGTGTGATATGTTGCGTAATGGGCGGGAACAATTCCCCGAACATCTGTATCTGGAAGGTGGCATCACAGGTCACCACATATTCGATCTTGTCGGAATACTGGTTGAACTGCAGGCTGATGTTATTCACTGTATAATCTCCGCTGGAGAGCCGTATCCGTTCTTCCATCCCGTTGATGAAGCCGGCCCGCAGTGCATCCTGGTAGGCGGAGCTTAAATGCAGGTCAGCCATGTAGGAGCCGAGGTTTGCCTCCCTCTGGGAGTGGAAGGTATCCGCATAGATGCGGGCGCTGACATTGTTCAGCTCCATCTTTGCCGCATTGCGGATGTTCATGCAGTTGATCTTGACTGAGGCGAACAGCAGCACGAAGGCCAGGACCATGTTGATGGCCAGGATGACAAAGACGGTGAAGAAGGACATGCCCCCGCGTTCATCCTTAAGTATCTTCTTATTCATGGCATCCACCTCACTTCCAGTAGTGTTCACTGACGCCTGCCCCCTGTGAGCGGACGTTGATGGGCACAAGGTTGAACTTCCAGAAGCCGCCCAGGTAGCAGCGCCCCGTCACCGTGACGTAAAAAGGCGTCCCGATCTGGATGCGCCCCGTGTTGCCGGGGCCGGATACCTGGTAGGTAAGTCCGTCCACTTCGCTTATCTGGCTGGAGAGGAAGGAAAAGAGGGCATCCGTATCCCCGCTGGTCCCGCCATTTAGCTGGATCTGTTTTACAAGCTGGTCTGCGATGTGGTCCATTTCCTGTTTGGTGGAAATGATGTGGAACACGTTGATGATGAATGCAATCAGGACCACAGCCACCAGGATGTAGATAAAACTGCTGATATAAGAGGAGTCGCCTCTTTCGGACAGCAGGAGCCGTTTCAGCTTTTTTTTCAATATGTCACCTCCCGGATAATGAAAGGCGCAGGCATAAAGCCGGGGTGGGGCTTCTTGCCTGCGTCTTAAGTGTGGCGTAAGCCGCATACAGGGTATGGGTTTTCCGCCTGCGTATGAATTTTCACGATACACATTCTAACATATGGGATTTACCCTGTAAATCGCAAAGCTGTGCCAGTTTAAGAAAGTTTTGTGCCAATGTGGTGCCATACATGAAATATAGATAATTCTTCGCAAAGATATGTATCTGTGTTGTTTTTATGAATTGTACTGTATATTGCTAAAAAACAGAATAAAATACATTAAAGTGAGAAAAAATCTAATTTAGATATTGAAAAATGAATGCATTGTGCTATTATAGATATAAGGAAGAAGTGAGGTGCAAACATGCTTATACAATTTAATTTTAAAAATTTCAAATCATTTAGGGATGAGGCAACATTGGATCTGTCTGCCGCAAAGATGACAGAGTTTTCTGACAGGGTAGTTTCAGAAGGAAATGATAAGATTTTGCCTATGGCGGCTATATATGGTGCAAATGCAAGTGGAAAATCCAATATATATAATGCATTCGGGTATATGGCAGATTATGTGGCTGAATCTTTTAAATATGGGGATGAGGAAGAGAAATTCGAGGAATACAGGCCTACACCGTTTTTGTTCGACAGTGTTTCAAATGATGCAGAGTCCAGTTTTGAAGTATATTTTACTATTCCGGGAGATAAGGCGGAAAAAACATACAATTATGGTTTTTGTGTGGATAGACACGGTGTGACGGAGGAATGGCTGAATGTTAAGGCAAAGACTGCACGTAAATATACTTCCGTATTTTACCGTTCCATTGAGGAAAATATACTGGACTTGTCCGGACTTCCCAAAAGCAGTAGGGACAATATTCAAGTGGCTTTGGAAAAACAGGTTTTGATTGTTTCCCTTGGTGCTAAATTAAAAGTAACTAAGTGTAAAGATATCCGCGACTGGTTCATGGCAAATGAGTTCGCTGATTTCGGGGACCCATTTACTAACTTCTTTTTGTCGCGCCGTCTGCCAAAGGGATTTGTTGATGATGACAGCGTACAAAAGAAAGTAATTGAATACTTTGCATCATTTGATGAACACATTAAGGACTTTGAGATAGAAAAGCTTCCACATGATCCGGATAGTAAAGAAGAAACCTATAAGATCAATTCATTGCATAAAAAAATAGACTCTGATACATTTGCAGCTATTCCGTTGAGTATGGAGTCTGCAGGAACGCTTAAAATGTTTGCTTTGTATCCGGAACTGCAGGATGTTCTGGAAAAGGGGAGTGTATTTTTTATTGACGAACTGAATGCCCGTCTGCATCCATTACTGGTTCGTAACTTTTTGCTTACTTTCCTGAATCCGGAAATCAACACGAAGCATGCACAGTTGATCTTTACAACACATGATACATGGCAGTTATCTAATCAGCTTTTGCGCAGGGATGAGGTGTGGTTTACAGAAAAGGATGAGCAGGGAATTTCAAAACTGTATTCCCTGGCAGATTTTGTAGACGAATCCGGAGCCAGAATCCGAAAGGATGAGAGTTATGAAAAAAATTATCTGATTGGCAAGTATGGTGCGATTCCGACGTTGAAAAGTATTGACATCTTTAAGGAGGAGTGACAGGCAT
>JAAWLQ010000388.1 GCA_022797995.1 Lachnospiraceae bacterium | reverse complement strand
TTTATAGGGTATTACTGCTTTTTCAGCAAAATCAGGATTGTACGGGCACGCCGGCAAGCGTGATTTTCAGGCAGAGCCCTTTATACTGCGTCTGATTTCAGGCCCCGCACAGTCGAATCAGCTCTTCCACTCTGGCTGTTGCCAGACATTCCACTGTGTCAGAGGCCCCATAATAAATTTTCACGGTTCCGTCTTCCTCCAGAATAAGGCCTCCCGGGAAAATGACATTGGTTCTGAATCCTCCCTCCACCTCATATTCTGTCTCCGGCGCAATCAGAGGTTCTTTATACATACCCACAATCCGGGATGGATTCTCCAGATCCAGCAGCATAACTCCCGCGCAATAACGCTTCTGCCAGCTGGCCTCCCACCCGTTTTTCCCCCTGGTTCGGTCGATATCCACCCCATGGAACAGGGTCAGCCAGCCAGCGTCCGTCTTTATGGGCGGCGCCCCGGGGCCGATTTTATCATTGGCATAGGGCACATCCTCCACCCCCATGAGAAGCCTTGACTCTCCCCAGTATTTTAAATCAGGAGATGCCGATGTCCAGATGTCGAACCGGTCGCGGCCACCTCTGGAATATACAGGCATGGGCCGTTCCAGCCTTACATATTTTCCATTGATTTTCTCCGGAAATAATACCATGTTCCGATTGTCCGGCAATGTCAGGGACAGCACTTCGACCTTGCGGAAATCCTCCGTAACCGCAATCCCTCCCCGCAGTCCATGTCTTGTATCCACCGCAAAGCACATATAACATTTGTCCTCAATCACCGTCAAACGGGGATCATATACTCTCGTGACGTCCGGATCGTCCATATCCTCCACTGTCAGGAACGGCTTGTCCTGTACTTCCCAGCTAATACCGTCCTGTGAAAATGCAATTCCCATCACACACTTTTTAAATGCACCTCTCCCGTCATACTGAAAGTCATTGCGAAATACCATCACATATCTTCCCTGATATTTCGTCACTCCGGCATTAAAAATGCATTCTGCCTCATAGGGAATATTTTCCTTACTTAATATCGGCGTTCCCCCTTTATAGCGGGTAATCACTTTGCTTGATTTGAGTTCCGGCAACATTCTGGCCATACATTTTCCCTCCTGCCGCTTATTTTTATCTCATCTGTTCCGGGTAACGGTATTTCCCCTCAAAAGGGTCCTCAATTACAATCCTGCCCTCCGCGGTGTCGACCACGCCGCTATACAGATCCACTCTTCCGTCTTCCCTCAGCCGGATACCGGAAGGGAACACGCAATCCTTAAGGTCTGCCCTCTTCTCAGGCTGGGACGGATAGCTTTTTCTGGTGCCAATGACTTTTATATCCGATGCCCGACAAGTCTCCGGATCGAACACAAAAGCAATATTCAGATAGACCTGCTGGTCGACGCCGTCCTGTTTCTCGTGATAGCATCTGTGGCCGATGACGCCCACTTTTCCTTCTTTCAGCAGGAAGCATTGGTTACAGCCGCCCCATTCATCCTTCTCGAAAAGTCCTTCCACCACTCTGGCCCGTTCCGGCACTTTCTCATCCAGTTCGCTGATATCATTGATAACCGTAAACCCAATCACGGCCTCACTTCCGTAAGCCTTCCTGACATGCTCTCCTCTGGGTCTTGAGAATACCCCGATTCGCCCGTCTTCCAGCTCCACCATTCGGATATCCTTCATTCCTTTGGGGCCTGTGGTATAGTAGCGCAGAGTGAAGGGGTCCTTTCCGGTATAAAATACCCCGCAGAATCCGGACAGCTTTCCCCTGGAATAATCCACCCTTGTGCCCCCGAGCACGAAGTCGCCCTGGAGCGTCACCACAAAGGGATCTTCCAGCTGATAAATCATGGATTCCGGCACAACTTCCCAAACATCCTCCTCTTTTTCTGTGAAAATGCGTACTGTGGAGTTCGCCCATTCTTCTCTGCGTTCCACCCGCCCGAACATGTATCTTTTCCCTTCATATAGAAAAGGTGTCGAAGTATTATAGACATCGTACCCTTTTACGCCCTCGAAGGTCAGCAGATGGCTCTCGTAAACCGGTCCCTGCCGGTCAAAGCTTTCTCTCATTTCTCTGATATCCATACTTTTCTCCATTCCTGTTGTCATAAAATGACTTGTGCGATTTCCTTTCCAAATCCTGGTAAATAAGCCAGAATGTATATCACCACACAAATGATCTCCGAACAGCTCTTTGTGATCTGTCACCGCATAATCACCCGGAAATCTGTCGGGTACATTACGTCTGATCCTCCGCATAATTGGGCAGGAAGCATCCGTTATCCACCAGTATCCGCTGAAGCTCACGCACCGGAATTTCCCTGGCGGTACAACCGCCGGCCGCCGCAAGATGAGCCGCCGTTCCCGCCGCCTGCCCCATGATATAGCAGCCGGGCATTACACGAATGGACGCCTGCACATAATGGTCACAGCTCACGCACCTTCCCGCCACGAGCAGATTGTCAAAATTCCTGACCACCAGACTTCGGTAGGGAATGCCATAGCTCTCCCCTTTGCCATACCTGTACTTTTTGTTATATTCCTCGGAAAAGCGTTTGAAATTGTCGGCACCCATAGGCGGATGAATGTCGATAGGATAGGCATACCGTCCTATCTCATCCTGGAAAATCGCTCTCCTCTCATAGTCCTCCACGGACAGCACATAATCCCCTTCAATCCTTCTGGAAGCCCGTACTCCCAGCACATCCGCCGTTCCCGTCAGCACGGCATTCTGAAATCCGGGCACATATTTCCTGTAATATGTTTCGTACTGAGGCAGGATTCTGCGCTGATGTACCATGGCCCGGGAAACCTCCGTGGTATTCACAGCATCCACATTATAGGCATGGCCGCAGTTTCCGCCTCCCTCATGCTCTCCTACCTGCCAGATTCCGGGCAGATGCCGGTCCTCCTGTTCAAAGAGATGCTCTTCAAAAGCCTGCTCCAGCCAGGAGCTCTGATCGATTCCCTCCGCCTGCTTCCAGTCAACGTTGCTCCAGTAGGAACACAAAGTGGAAGGCATGGTCACGCCGTTTTCGTCCCCTTCCTGATACCCGGCTCCTGCCATCACACACAGATCTCCGTCGCCGGTACAGTCGATATACACCTTTGCTTTCACGGCATACAGGCCCTCTTTGGCCGCGAGAATCACATACTTCACCCGGCCATTTTCCGCCTTTACATCCACGATTCTGGTCATCAGCTGATATTCGACGCCGGCCTCCGTAATCAGTTCGTCATAGACCCGCTTTAAAGTCTCCTTGTGGATTCCCATCCTTTTGCAGTATTTTCCGGTCTTGTGGCCGTATAGCCTGTCCAGAATCTCCTTGCCCAGGCCCGCACACAACAAATGAACCCCGTCCGTAATCTGCATGTAGGCAGGCACCAGGCCCACGGTACCCATTCCGCCGAAGCTGCCCGTGTTTTCCACAATCATGACACTGCTGCCCGCTCTGGCCGCCGCAACCGCCGCCGTCACTCCCGCGGGCCCGCCGCCTCCCACGAATACATCCACTTCATATTTTATAGGTATCTCTCTCTGATAGCTGAAACTGTCCATTTTCTTTCCTTTCTCAGGATAGTTTTCCGCCGCAGCCCGGCTCCCTGCTGAACTGTGGCGGAACTTCCGCATAGCTTACCACAACCTGAAGCCATCTATGGCAGCTTCATCATCTCGGCCGCCGCCATCATCACAATGCCCGTGCCGTGGTCGTCGTTTTTCTTAGCCGGAAGCTGCATATAATACTCTGCCTCCTTCGCACAGCCGGACCCCAGACACACGCCGTACACATCCCCAATGGCGTCCACGGAATACTGCAACAGGGCGGTCCAGGCTTTCCTGATGCAGGGCAGAAATTCTTCCGCCTCCAGCCATCCCCGGTTCACTCCCCGAGTGATACTCAACAGGAACATGGCCGTACAGGATGTCTCCTGATAGGAATCCGGCCGGTTGAGCACCTGATGCCACATTCCGGAAGGGTCCTGACAGGCCAGAATTCCCTGCATAAATCTCTGATACAGATGCAGTTCCTCCTCCCAATGGGGATTGTCCTGAGGCAAAAGGGCCAAAATCTCTGTGAGCGTCACGGCAATCCAGCCGTTTCCCCGTCCCCAGGGAATCCCGCTCATCCGCTCTTCCTCCGGGAAGTAGATATGGGAAAA
>JAAWLQ010000387.1 GCA_022797995.1 Lachnospiraceae bacterium | reverse complement strand
CTCGTGCAGGTTCAGCTTTTCACTGCAATAGGCAGGAAGCCCATTCTCGTCCTCCAGGCTTTCCACAATTACGGGCTGTTCCGGATTTTCCCCCGCCAGGATGTACTTCATCTGATACTTCTGGTAAGTGCTCCTGTAGGTTCCCAGGGAACCCTGAAGCTTGATGGCATACTCATGGAAGGCATCCGTGGAATTGATCTCCACATCTACCACTGGCTTTCCGGGCGCAGTCAGAAGTATCTTCGCGTAATCCTCCGCATCACCGCTGGTGAGAACCCGCTCCAGTTTGGAGAAGACGACCTGCGTATTATCGTCAAAACCCAGCAGCCCTAATGCGATTCCAAGAGGATGGGGGCCGGTATTGTATACGCTTCCGCCCATTTTCTTCTGCAGGGTCTGCCAGTCCCAGCGCCTGGCGAAATTGTTGAAGCGGATGCTGACCTGCCTGATCTCTCCCAGCTTCCCGCTCTCGCAGAGCTCCTTTGCCGCCAGGTAATAGGGAGCAAAAAAGGTCTGCTGAAATACCGCCAACAGTACCCCGTTTCTCCTGGCGGTATTGATCAAATCACAGCATTCATAGTAATTGCGCGCGAAAGGTTTCTCCACCAGCACGTGGAAATGATGCTCCAGCAGATCCTTCGTAATGGCATAGTGCATATCCGAATAGGAGGCATTTACCACCAGGTCGATATCTGTCTGCCCGAACAGTTCCCGATAATCCGCATAGCCTCTGCATCCCGGATATTCCGCTTCCGCCCGCCGGCGTCTGGCCTCATTGGCCTCTACCACTGCCACTACCTGGAAATGCACATTCTCCTCCGTTTTGAAGAAGGCACCGTGTATATCCCGGCCACTTCTTCCCTGTCCGATTATGGCAACTTTCAGTCTCTTCATGCTTCTCCAACCTTTCTTTCCTTTTTTTCTTCTATTTTACAGTATAATTTTGCTATGTAAAGCACATAAAATCCTTTTTTATATTGCAAAAAATACACAATTCATTTATACTGATATATATTTAAACTCCCTTTTGAAACATTATCCACAGAAAGGATGCCCATGTCCAATACCACTTATTCCAGCTACCGATCCGCCGACTGCTATTTCGACCATGCCAGCTTTCAGGGAGTCATGTCCTTTCCTCTGCATCAGCACGACATCTGCGAAATGATTTTCCTCAAAAAAGGAGACATGTCCTACTGTCTGGACGGACGAGTGTACCCGCTTGCCCGAAACTGCCTGGTCCTTACCCGGCCCGGAGAGAGCCATTCCATCCAGTCCAACGGTATCACGGAATACGAACGATATAATATTCTCTTCAACAAAAGAAAGCTGAGCTCTGATATATTTGAACGGATTTCCCAGGACCTCTCCGTCATTCATTTCGACGGAAATGCTCTGGTCTCCGACCTTTTCCGGAAATTCGATTATTATTGCGCACATTTGCGAGGAATCATCCTGCAGAATATTCTTCTGCACCTGGTGGAGGAGGCACTGTATAATATAGCGCTGGCCTCGGCGGAAACAAATCTGAACGGCACCTGCACAGTGAATCCGCTGGTCAACAGCGCCGTGATTTATATCAAGGAGCACATTACGGAACCCATCACCATCGATTCTGTCTGCGACGACCTTCACATCACCAAAAGCTATCTGCACCAGCTGTTCCTGAAGCATATGAAAGTCAGTCCGAAGCAGTATATCATATCCAAAAAGCTCCTCGGAGCTCAACGGGAAATCCGGGCGGGGAAAAAGCCCACGGAAGTGGCGTTGACCTATGGCTTCCGAAACTATTCCACTTTTTACAGAGATTATACTAAGTATTTTCAATATACTCCTTCCCAGGAGGGAAGAAAGACTGTGGCACAGGAGATTTTGTCCTGACGGCAGGAAATGGACAATTATTTTGTGATAGTTACGAGAGAGGATTTGCCCAATCTGCCTTATTCGGTGGATGAAATTTATGGTATCCATACTTCCGGCAGGTATCATGACCTGAAACGAACCTATAATGAATTGTACCATATCTATAGTACAGAACCATATCACAAGTAAGGGCGAAAGACGAGATTCGGTCAGGAAACGGAACAGATATAATACTTGCACTTTATCTAAAGGACATAAAACACCTGAATGTAACTGACGGAGGATTAAGAGAAAAATTATGAGTATTATCAGAAAACATGATATAACATTATGCGGCGAGAACGAGGAGTATAAGATTGTATTGTATCCTTTGTCGGATGAACATTTGCCATATTTGTATAAATGGAATTCCGATCCGGAAGTATTGTTCTGGACAGAAGGCGAAGATATTGAAGGATATCCGCCAGAGGTGGTTCATCAGATTTACGGAGGAATTTCGCAAGACAATCTTTGTTTTGCAATCAAAGTAAACGATGAGATCATAGGAGAATGCTGGTTGCAAAAAATGAATCTGCCCGGTGTCATAAAGATGTATGCAGCCGACGCAGACGTTAGAAGAATAGATATGACGATTGGCGAAAAAGCTTATTGGGGTCATGGAATCGGGACACTTTTTATTGGCATGCTGGCAAAATACGCTTTTGAATATGAACATGTTGATGTTTTGCATTGTTTTTGTGAAGACTATAATATCCGTTCCAGGCGTGTATGGGAAAAGAATGGGTTCCAGCTTGTATTGACAGAAGAAATTCCGCAGCCCCATAAGGGCAAGTTGCAGTTTCATTGGCGGCTGGCCAAAGATGAGTATCGACAACAAAAAGGTGAATTATATTATAGGTGAGTAAAGAAAATGATGGATATCCGAGAAATGAGTGCTGTCAGGATAAGCAGCTTCTCCTGAAGGATTAAGGGGATAAAAATGAGGAGGCAGGTTTTCCGCTTATTATAATTTGCCAGGATGCTGTATATAATAGGAGTCTGTAAAGAGGACAGCAGTATTTCTATGTGGGAGATGAGGCGGTAAAGATCGGGAAACATATGAGTGTTAAGATTTAACCAGGAAATGGAAGGGGATAATATGTATATAAGGAAAGCAAGACGTACAGACGCAAATGACCTGAAGGTTTTATATTTTGAAAATCTGACACATTTCCCGCCCCAAGAAGAACAGGATATGAATTTATGGGAACGTCTTCTTGATAAATTTGAGACAGATGAGAACATGCACTTACTGGTGCTAGAAGAAGACGGGAAAGTTGTTTCTTCTGTACAAATGGCAATTATTGAAAGCCTGACACATAACGTCAGGCCCTTTGCGGTCATTGAGAATGTTGTGACACATGTAGATTACAGAAATAGGGGCTATGCGTCGGCATTACTGGAGAAAGCATCAGAAATAGCCAGGGAACGCAGATGCTATAAGGTTTTTCTGGAAACCGGTTCAAATAAAGAGAGTACCTTAAATTTTTATAAAAAGAACGGGTTTGAAATAGATCAGAAACATTCCTGCCTGAAAAGACTATAACAATGTGCCAGGATTATAAAAGCGGCTGTAGGGTGTTTGTGGAGTGTTACCAGAATAAACTGGTTATCTTAAAAGACTGAAAAATATTGTGGCCTGTTAATATGAAATATGATAAAATACCAATAAAAGCAGGGGGTGAGGCCATGAATACAGATTCTACCATAGCGAAGAATATCCGTATGGCTGATGCGAAAGCCAGCTATGATGCGGCCTGTAAGCGGCTGCTTTCGGAAAAAATTATTTTGGCATGGATTATGAAAAACTGCCTGGAAGAATACCGGGATTGTGATGTGGATGAGATTGCAGGGAAATATATTGAGGGTACGCCGCAAGTAGGTGAAGTGGCAGTCGCTCCGGATGAATCCAACCGTGTTTCTATGATACAGGGAGCAGGAAATGAAGATACTTCTCTGACGGAGGGGACCGTTAACTATGATATCCGGTTTCTTGCAACAGCCCCTGTATCCGGGGAATTAATTCGTTTGATTATCAATATAGAAGCCCAAAATGATTTTTATCCGGGTTATCCGCTGATAAAGAGGGGAATCTATTACTGCAGCCGGATGATTTCCGCCCAGTATGGAACAGAGTTTACAAATTCTCACTATGAGAATATCAAAAAAGTATACAGCATATGGATTTGTATGAATCCGCCAAAGAACCGTGAAAACAGCATTACCCGTTATTACATTGCGGAAGAAAATCTGGCGGGAAGTGTAAAG
>JAAWLQ010000386.1 GCA_022797995.1 Lachnospiraceae bacterium | reverse complement strand
AAGTGCTGACTTGATCAGTGCTTCGCCGTAGCCGGTGGAACAGGAGCGGACAATATGTACATCCTCCGGCAACTGTTCATAGATTTCCTTTAAGGCGCGTATGGCTGTCTTTAACGGACTGCCGTCATTGTTGGAATAGAAGGAATACAGCAGGGAGCCGTCCTCCCCCACAAGGGCAATTTTGGTGGTGGTGGAACCGGCATCAATACCCAGGAATGCATTTCCATGGTAAGAGGAAAGCTTTTTGGTATTCACATGACTGTGACTGTGGCGTTCCCGGAAGGCATTATAGGCTTCCTGATCGGCAAAAAGAGGTTCCATACGTTCCACTTCGAATTCCATCTTAATCTCCGAGGAAAGCCTGCGGAGCATTTCTTCTATGGTACAGAAGGTATCTGCCGAGGCGTTCAGCGCGGAACCCACAGCGGCGAACAGATGAGAATTGGCCGTGTCGATTACATGCTCCTCATCCAGCTTCAATGTCCGGATGAAAGCGGCCTTTAATTCTGAGAGAAAATGCAGCGGCCCCCCCAGGAAAGCCACATGGCCCCGGATGGGCTTGCCGCAGGCCAGACCGGAAATCGTCTGATTGACCACAGCCTGGAAAATGGAGGCCGCCAGATCTTCCTTGGTGGCGCCCTCGTTGATCAGCGGTTGAATATCCGTTTTGGCGAAGACGCCGCAACGGGCCGCTATGGCATAGAGTGATTTATAATTTCTGGCATATTCGTTTAAACCGGAAGCATCGGTCTGTATCAGAGCGGCCATCTGGTCGATGAAGGAGCCTGTGCCTCCCGCACAGATGCCGTTCATTCGCTGCTCCACATTGCCGCCTTCGAAATATATGATTTTGGCATCCTCGCCGCCAAGCTCGATGGCAACGTCGGTTTTGGGAGCCAGCTCCTGCAGAGCGGAGGCCACGGCGATGACTTCCTGAGTGAAAGGGATTCCCAGACAGTTTGCCAGCGTAAGTCCTCCCGAACCGGTGATCATGGGGTGAAGTGTCAGATTCCCCAGCTGACGACAGGCCTTGTCCAAAAGCCGTGAAAGGGTCTCCCGAATATTGGCATAGTGACGCTCGTAGTCACAGAACAGTATATTATGGCCCTCATCCAGAATTGCAATCTTGACCGTAGTGGAGCCGATATCAATGCCAAGGGTTATGAAGTCCATTCAGATCATCCTTTCTGAATCTTGTTTTAAAGCAACAGATTACGACAACTTAAGACATTATAGTACACTGGAAAGTAAATTGCAAATAGATAAAGCTGTGAAAAGTTTATAAAAAAACTGATTTTTATATAAAATAGGAAAAGTCTGGTTTACTTATGGTAAGGGGGATGATAAAATATATGCGGGACAAAACAGATGGAGGACTGACTGAAATGAGTAATTTTGAGAAAAAATTTGGAAAATATGCGATTCAGAATATATCCCTGATACTGATTCTCTGTTATGTGGTGGGATATGTGATTCAGCTGATCAACGCGGATTTTCTCCTGTATCTTACGCTGAATCCTCATGCAATACTGCACGGCCAGGTCTGGAGGATTTTCACATGGATTATCATCCCGCCCTCGTCGCTGGATCCCTTTACCATTATCATGCTTTTGTTCTATTACAATATCGGAACCAGTCTGGAGCGTACCTGGGGAACCTACCGCTATAATGTCTATCTGCTGTCGGGCATGCTGTTCACGGTTCTTGGCAGCTTCGTATGGCTGGGAATTCAGTATTTTATGGGAGGCAGCGCGCTCAACCTTTCTGATGTCTCCATGCGGGCGTCTCTGTATTTCAGTACCTATTATATTAACATGTCCATCTTTCTGGCCTTTGCCGCCACCTTCCCGGAGGTGCAGGTGCTGCTGATGTTCCTGATTCCGGTTAAGGTGAAATGGCTTGGGATTCTGTACGGACTGGTACTTGTGTACGATTTCCTGTTTTCCAGGAATCTGGTGGTCAGAATTGCCATTGTCTCCTCTCTGCTGAATTTCCTGATTTTCTTTGTCACGTCCAGGAGTCATATTCATATGACGCCGAAGCAGATGAAGCGGAGAGTGGAGTTCAGGCAGGACATCAGGCGCAATTCCAGAGTGACAAAGCATAAATGTGCCGTCTGCGGGCAGACGGAGGATGACGATCCGAATCTGGAGTTCCGTTTCTGTTCCAAATGCAACGGAAATTATGAATATTGCCAGAATCATCTGTTTACGCATACACATGTGAAATAATGACCTTATTATAGGAACCGCTTCGCGAACCCTATAATCAAAGGGCTATTTGAGGCAGGAGACGGCCGTTTAGAATGACAGGAGAAGTGGAAAAATGATATCCGAGGAGAAATTATTTGGGCAGAGCCTTGAGAAAGTACGCCGGCTTGCCAGAGAACAGAGCAACTGCATAAGCGAGGAGCAGGTGCGGGAGGAATTTGCCGCTCTGGAACTGAGCGACGCACAGCTCTGGATGGTATTTGACTATCTGATCAAACATGGAGTGGGAATCGGAGAGCCGCCGGAGGAGGATGCATTTCTGTCAGAGGAAGAAAAGCACTATCTCCAGGACTATCTGGACGAGATAGCCAGGATTCCCGTCTGCGGCGGCAGGGAAAGGGAAAATTGCATGATTTCCGTCATGGTGGGAGATATGCAGGCAAGGCAGCGTCTGACGGAGAGCTATCTTAAGGATGTGGCCGATATCGCCAGACTTTACACGGGACAGGGCGTGCCGCTGGAGGAGCTGATCGGAGAGGGGAATGTGGCACTGTCAATGGCAGTGGGAATGCTTGGGGAAGGGAAACCCTTCGGCGGGGAGGAAGCTCTGTCTGTGGCGTCGGATGGGAAAGCCGCCGAAAGTGTGGAATCTGCTCCGAAAAATGCCGGGGAAGCGGAGAAAATGCTGGTACGCTTCATCATGGATGCCATGGAACGCTTTATTCAGGAAACTTCCGAGATCGGGAAAAAGGATAAACGCATTGCGGACCGGGTAAACAGGGTGGCAGACAGGGCCAGAGAGCTGGCGCAAGAGTATCACAGGAAAGTGACGCCCGAAGAGCTGATGCGGGAGACCGGCCTGTCCATGAAGGCTATTCAGGATGCCATGCGGATGAGCGGATACAAAATAGAGGACATAGAGTATGCAGAAGACAGTATATGAAGACTATAAATACAGCATGCAGGACACGGGAAATATTTATGTGGGGTGTAAATATACTTTCGGAGAGCTTCTGGAGCAGGAGGATATTCTGTTTAAATTCAGATTGATCATGCAGCATTATATTCTGCCGGAAGCGGACCCGGAAGATACGCTGGAGACCCATCTGTACTATCTGGCTCCGGACAGTTTCCTGGTGAAAATCTACCGGCAGATGAAGGCGAAGGTGAAAGTAAATGTGATAGAGGAGAAGAAGCCTTTGTTCGGAAGGCTGTCAGGAGGCGCGGGAACCGACGGAAGGAAGGCAGGAGTCCGGGGGAAGAAGCGGTATGTGACCAGAATGCTCACCGTGGAACAGCTGGCAAATGTGCCGCCGGCGGAGAAGGAAAAGCAGGGATATGTGATACAGGAGCTGCGTGTCAGTAAGCTGGCGCTGGCTACTCTTACCTGAAACGGGCGGGGACTGTCTGATTGCAGGAGTGTCCGGAAACCGGACATAAACAACGTACTGAAAATGTAAGAAAGGGAGAAAGAAAACAAAATGAGAGTGGAAGAATTAACAGCCTACGAGGTTATCGAGAAGAGAGAGATAAAGGATATCAACAGCGTGACTTATCTGTGCAGGCATAAGAAAACCGGGGCGAGAGTGGCACTTGTCTCCAATGACGATGACAACAAAGTGTTCTATATCGGATTTCGGACCACGCCGAAGGATTCCACAGGTGTGGCACATATCCTGGAGCATTCCGTTCTCTGCGGCTCCAGAGAGTTCCCCGTAAAGGATCCGTTCATCGAGCTGGCAAAGGGCTCTCTGAACACCTTCTTAAATGCCATGACCTATCCGGACCACACGGTGTATCCTGTGGCCAGCTGCAACGACCAGGACTTCCAGAATCTGATGCATGTCTATCTGGATGCGGTATTTTATCCGAATATTTATGAAAATGAGGCGATCTTCCGCCAGGAGGGATGGCATTACGAGCTGGATGAAGCGGGAGAACTGACCTATAACGGCGTGGTCTACAATGAGATGAAGGGGGCGTT
>JAAWLQ010000385.1 GCA_022797995.1 Lachnospiraceae bacterium | reverse complement strand
GTGGGGATGCGCATGGTGTATATGCTGATGGGGGCTATCGGATTCTTTGAGACGGGTCTGCTGATAGCCTGCTCTGCAGGAGGCTGTCTGGTGTTTGCGTTGGTGTACAGTCTGGCCTACAGGAGGACTTCCATGGCATATTACAGAATTGTGAGGAAGATGGAGAATAACGCCTGAAGACGCTGATCCTGACTGTGCTGAGCCTGTTTCACACCCGGATTATCGCTGCGTTTATCGAGGAGGGCAAAGCCTTTGCCACAGGAGATACTTATCTGACCTTTATCCGTATCTTCTTTGTATTGATTGGGATAAAAGCCATCACGGACGGCGTGCTCAAAGGAGCCGGTGATGTGGGAGTATTTACCCTGGCGAATCTGGTCAATCTGGGAATCAGAGTGTTCGTATCCTTCCTCTGGCTTCTGACCGGGAGATGGAGCAGAAGACGCATCATCAGGCATGGGCAAAAGGAAGAGACATAATACCCAATGCGTCTCATGCCTTTGTCTGCCGCCTGTTCAGGGGAAGGCAGCCCCGGATTTCAGCTGGCAGTCAGCACCCAGCTTTTGAACCATCTGAGGCAGTCAGCCACAAATGCTGCCTCCACAGGCTGCCCCGCCAGCACGGGATAGAACAGTCCGAAAAGAGCCACGGCCACTCCGCCGTACAGGATAATGGCCACAGAAAACGCCGGTCCGGGAACCTTCTTTTTCCATTGTATAAAGCTGTAGCCGATCATCAGTGCCACGAATACCACACTGGGAAAATAGTGGTAAATAAATGTGACGCGGGTCACGAAGAACCAGGGCAGATACTGTGCCAGATAGCCTGTAATCAGGAAGGCGGCGGTAGTGTCCTTTTTCTTTGCCCACAGATAAATCATATAGAAGAAGGCAGGAATGCCCGCCCACCATACCGCCGGATTCCCGAAGGCGCTGATACCCTCCCGGAGACCGCCGTCTGCGGTCTGGGTGACAATGCGGGAATAATACCAGATGGGCCGTGTGATGACGGGCCATTCATACCAGACGGAGGAATAGGGGTGCGAGGACTCCAGATTGCTGTGGTAGCCGAACATTGTAGTCTGATTATGCAGCATACGCGCAATAAGCCCTCTGTCCGCATAATCCCGGAAGGGAAGATAGGACAGCAGGTAGATGACAGCCGGAAGAAGGACGAAGAAAATCAGACAGAATAAAACCGTGCGTCCGGCACAGGGAAGGAATCTGTCAATAATCTGCCTGTGAGAAATGCCGCCGCTGCTTCCGTCGGGATCTTTTTTCGCATACAGGTATTCCCGGTACCTTCCGTACAGAGAGGAAAAGAAGAGCAGAGCAAGCCCGCATCCCGCATACACGCCGGTCCATTTGCAGGCCACACCCAGACCCATACAGATTCCGCAGGCGCCCAAAGGGAGCAGAGTCTTCTTCAGAGGGGTATCGTAAAAGCTCAGGCAGATATATTGATACATAAAATAGTACATGAGCAGAACGAAAAAGGTAATATATACGTCAATTGTGGCAATTCTGGTCTGGGTAAAATGCATGAAATCAAAGGCAAACAGAACGCAGACCAACAGGGCGGGCAGAGTGCTTTTCAGGATTTTCCGGGCAAAGAGATAGATAAGCGGCACCATGACAATGCCAAACAGTGTTCCCGCGATGCGCCAGCCAAAAGGATTCATGCCAAATACGGCTACACCCAGGGCAATGAGAATTTTCCCCATTGGAGGATGAGTGTTCTCATAGGAGGTGAGGCCGTGAAGAAACTCATAGGCTGTGCGCCCGTGATAGATTTCGTCGAAATACATACTGTTTCGAAAGCTGCTTTCCGCGGGATGCACAGAGGCCTCGTCAAACAGAGCGGGATAATCCGAAGCATTGACAGGAACGAGGATTTCCCCCTGCTCATCCAGAAAGGTAAATTCCAGCAGCGAGGCCTGGGTTTCGGTGAGAGTAAACCGAAGCCGGGATACACCTGCTTCCAGGGGAATGTCCTGCCAGGAGAAGACGTTCTGCAAAGTGACCTCCCCCAGGGCTGTCCATTCACCGGTCCCCTCCCACTGCCCTTCCAGAGAAAAGGTTCTGTCATTCCAGGGAGCTATGTAATAGGATAGTACGGCAGGCACCTCGCCTCCGAAATCCAGGGTCAGAGACTGATTCTGTGTCAGATCAAGCGCCGTGACGGGGGCTTTGTGATCGCCAAGGTCATACAGAGCAACGCATCCGTACAGGAAGGTAATCACAGACATACAGAGAATGTCCGCCTTATTCAGCGGAATCCTTTTCTGAGAAGATCTGATCTGAAAAGGACGCATTGTCACAGCTTTCCGGTAAAGTCTTCCGGCAGCCGTATACAGAAGTCCCGTACAGAACAGCATACCCGCGGAGACCAGCAGAATGAAGGGAGATCTCCGATCATAATTGGCAGGGTCATAGAAAAAGAGCACATGAGCGGTATTGTAAAAATGCAGAATGGAA
Organism: Lachnospiraceae bacterium; assembly: GCA_022797995.1. GTDB lineage: Bacteria > Bacillota > Clostridia > Lachnospirales > Lachnospiraceae > Acetatifactor. The sequence goes on along the minus strand of JAAWLQ010000385.1, from coordinate 1,727 downwards.
AAACCGCAGTAGCTGAGAAAGGCAAGTCCTGAGGGCTTCTGAATCCAGGCAAGGAGCAGAAGAGGCAGAGCAGGATACAGATAACGCTCATGCATACGCACGGAGAACATAAAGATACCCACAATCAGCAGGGCTCCGAGAAAAGGATACTTCTCCGGATCCCGGCGATTCCGCAGACTGACCAGAAGCACCAGTGTGACTACCGCCGCGATGGCAGCTGCGCCCAGAATGCGGTAGGGAATCCCCAGGAACAGGGTATCCTGAGAGACCCAGTTCAAACCCAGAAAACCCCAGAAATTACAGGCGTTTACCGCCGCATAGGGATAGGAACCCACAGTGCTGAAATACTGCTTCCACACATTTTCAAGGCCGAAAGGAACACAGAGCAGCACAAAACCCATAAGCACGGGCAGACCCGGCAGAAGACAGCGTATCACTTTAAAAACGCAGCCTCTGACTGTATCGGTCTGACAGGCGCCTATTTTTCCTGCATTGTCGTCCGGAGAGTCCGAAGCGAAGGAGGATTCCCGGGAGAATAAATAATCGAGAATGCCGGCTGCCAGCAGGGGAGCAAAAAGCAGCATCTGAGGCTTCAACAGGAGACCGACGCCGAAGGCGGCATAGGCACAGATCAGCTTCTTCCTGACAAGACAGAGGCACAGTAAAATAACGGCCAGAGAGAAGCAGGAATCTACCTGTCCCCAGACGGAAGAGTTCAGAATGACAGCGGGATTAAAAAGCCAGGCGGCACAGAGAAAGGGCGCCTGCTCCCTTCGATCTCTGAGAGCCGCCTCCCTGAAAATCAGCAGACCACATACCATATCGCAGATGATGGCGGGAAGCTTCAACAGAAGGAGATGGGCCGGGGAATAATATTCTATGCGGAACAGCTTCCGTATTGCGCCCAGAAGCCACAGGATATACATATAGCCCGGAGGATAGTCCGTGAAGACATCGGGAGAATAGAAACCTCCCGGTCCGATCTGAAAGATTCTGTCCGCCCAGGAGGCGAAGCAGGCCGTATCCGAACCGAAGCCTTCTGACAGAGAGGCGGCCAGCAGCCTTACACCCAGAGCGGCAAAAAACAGGGCAAAAAGCAAATATTCAGAAAGAGCCCGTTTCCGACTCCGGCACATTCCACAATAACAAAAGGTGAGAACCAGAATTCCTGAAAGGGCGGAAAGGTGAATGAAAAGCATGATAAATCCCCCGCTATTCTATAATTTCTAGCGAAAACAGCTGACCTGAGCCGCAAAACGGCCAATGAACAGGAAGCCCGCGGTGTACTGATATTAGCACAGCGGACAGGGATATGCAAGACTTATTTTGTGATACCTGCGGGAATCATGACTTGCGGAATCATGACTTTTCGGTGCGGCAGTCCGGACGTAATACTTCACGTAACAGTTCAGACAGGGCACTGAACTATCGCCACTTCACACAACTCATGACCTGTTACACTTTTCGAATGATTGCGCTTCCGGCCTGACAATGATATAATGACCTTATTCTTGGAATAAAGCGGCCGGATGGCCATCTCATCATGAGCGCCGCTATGCTCATGATATAATGACCTTATTCCTGGAAAGAAACGGCCGGATGGCCATTTCATCATGAGCGCCGCCATGCTCATGATATAATGACCTTATTCCTGGAAAGAAACGGCCGGATGGCCATCTCATCATGAGCGCCGCTATGCTCATGATATAATGACCTTATTCCTGGAA
>JAAWLQ010000384.1 GCA_022797995.1 Lachnospiraceae bacterium | reverse complement strand
ATGTGGATTGCCATTTTTGCCGATGTGGGCGTCATGGTGCTGGCGGTGTTGAATGCAATCCGATGTCTGCAGGTGAAAAAGGGGCTTGCCTGATACGGAAAGAACCTTTATAATGACTTTGTAAGTGATAAGGCGGTTCGGCAGGGCGACCGAACCGCCATGAAAAATGCTATCCTGACCTGTATCATAAACATGCAATGGCGCATACTATGATTTGTAAAAGCTGATTTGCATAGAGATACAGGAGCGTGGCAATTGCCTGGCTGAGGGCCGGACAATTCCGGACGGTTCGGCGTTGTGCCGGGCCTTTCTGCTGTAAACAGGAGAGATATGGAAGAATTTGGAGTATTGGCGCTGCCTTTCCTGGGGACGTCCCTGGGGGCGGCCATGGTATTTTGCCTGAGAGAGAAGATGAATACCCGGCTGGAGAAATTTCTGCTGGGTTTTGCCTCCGGAGTTATGATTGCGGCGTCCGTGTGGTCGCTTCTGATTCCGGCCCTTGAGATGGCGGAGGAACAGGGCGGAAATGCCTGGCTTCCGGCGGCGTCCGGCTTTCTGCTGGGAGTGGGCTTTCTGTTGTTGCTGGATATGATAGTGCCCCATCTGGACGGAGAAAACGCCAGGCCGGAGGGGATGAAGACAGGCTTTCGGAAGACTACAATGCTGATGCTGGCGGTGACGCTTCATAATCTGCCGGAGGGGATGGCCGTGGGTGTGACGCTGGCTGGAGCCATGCTGGAGGACACGGGAATGACCATGGCGGGAGCGCTGGCGCTGTCCGTGGGCATCGCGATTCAGAATTTCCCGGAAGGGGCTATTATATCCATGCCGCTTCGGAGTACGGGAGTCTCACGGATAAAGGCCTTCTGGTACGGCGTATTGTCAGGTGCTGTGGAGCCTGTGGGAGCTCTGGTGACGATACTGCTTGCAGAGCAGGTGGTTCGGATTCTGCCGGGTCTGCTGGCCTTTGCGGCCGGGGCAATGATTTACGTGGTGGTGGACGAACTGATTCCGGAAGCCCAGGCCGGAGAGCATACGAATATCGGAACCATTGGAGCCGCCGTGGGATTTGTGCTGATGATGGTGCTGGACGTGGCCACGTAATGATTGAAACGTCTGAAAAAGCTGGTAAGCAGCTGTTCAGCCGAAGGCTGAATGACTGTGACGGCTTTTGTACGAGACAGCGCAGGATGACATAACAAATAGAATGCTTCAAATAAAATAAACGCCGCTATGGCTGAGATACGGAGGAGAACATGAGACTTTTGATTATAAGGCACGGAGATCCGGATTACGAGAAAGATTCTCTGACGGAAAAAGGATGGCGGGAGGCGGAACTTCTGGCCGACAGGATTTCAAAGCTGGATGTGGCTAAGTTTTATGTGTCTCCTTTGGGAAGAGCGAAGGATACGGCTTCTCTGACTCTGAAGAAAATGAACAGGACGGCGGAGGAATGTGACTGGCTGCAGGAATTCTGGCCCAGAATCAACCGGCCCGATGTGGAGGGCCGCAGGATGACTCTGGCCTGGGACTGGCTGCCGGGGGACTGGACGGCGGAGGAGAAGTATTTCCTGCGGGACACCTGGGCGGATACGGAGACCATGCGGGAAGGCGGAGTGGGCGAGATTTATGAGAATGTGATCAGTCAGTTTGACGCGCTGCTTGCAAAGCATGGCTATGTCAGAGAGGGGAATTATTACAGAGCGGAGCGGCCCAACAGGGACACGTTGGTGTTCTTCTGCCATTTCGGACTGGAATGCGTGCTGCTGAGCCGCCTGATGAATGTTTCACCCATGATTCTCTGGCATCATATGTGTGCGGCGCCCGCTTCCGTTACCACCGTCTACACGGAGGAGCGCAGAGAGGGCATAGCATCCTTCCGGGTGAGCGCATTCGGGGATATCTCCCACTTCTATGTGGCGGGAGAGGAGCCGTCCTTTTCCGCAAGGTTCTGCGAGACCTTTGACTGTGAAGAGGAACGGCATGACTGAAGCGGCCGGGAGTTCCAGGGCGTTTTCTGTGTGATAAGCCCGAGACTGCCGTGCCCGAAGCCACTGTTTTGTGGTTTCTGTGCATTCGTTGCTGTGAACGGAGTGAACAGTAACAAGGAAAACAGAAGAAATGATAAAGAAATTCAGGGAAGCCTTTCTGTCAGGAAAATATCGTTGACAGAAGGCTTTTCCTGTGTTACTATATCTCTGACAACGACATGTCGAATGCCGACATGTCGCAAGTCAATACAGTTGCTGCGAACAGTCAGCCCGATCTCCCGCATTTCTTTGAAGGGAAGGGACTGACAGTAAACCGGACGGAAAGGAGTGGAAGACTTGAAGGATACCCTGCGGAAGAAATATATCCCAATGACCGAGACCATTTACTATACTCTTCTGGCGCTCACCTGTCCCAGACACGGATATGCCGTCATGCAGTATGTAAATACCCTGACAAAAGGCAGAATCACGCTGGGTACCGGCACATTGTACACCATGGTGGGCAGGCTGACGGCAGACGGAGTGATTATGACGCTGCCCGGCCGTGACAGGAAGACCTATGGACTCACACAGTTCGGCCTGGAACTGTTGCAGGAGGAGACACGGCGGCTGGAAAAGCAGCTGGCAGACGGAAGAAATGTGCTGGCAGGGGGGGCGGAAACGGTACGGGATATATAGAAAAAGGAAAAGGAAGGAAGATGAGCCTGGCCGAAAGACAGTTTCTGTTTTTATGGACTGCAGCCGCAGGGAGATAAGATGGCGGTATACAGGTCGGGCAGGAGGAAGAAAATGAGACTGGAAGTTAAGGAAATACGGAAAAGCTTCGGAGAAAAAGAAGTGCTTCACGGCGTGAATTTTCAGGTGGTCAGCGGGAGAGCCCTGGGTCTGCTGGGGCGAAACGGCGCGGGCAAGACCACCACAATCCGCATCCTGATGGATGTGTTTCACGCGGACAGCGGCGAGATTCTGCTGGACGGCAGGAAATTTGTGCCTTCAAAGCATCAGATCGGCTACCTGCCGGAGGAGAGGGGACTGTATCCCAAAAGGACGGTGATGGACCAGATGATATATCTGGCAACCCTGCGGGGAATGAAGTCCGGGGAGGCCAAAGCAGGCGCCCAGAAATGGCTTGACAGACTGGAAGTGTCCGAATATGCCGCGAGAAAGCTGGAGACGCTCAGCAAGGGAAACCAGCAGAAGGTACAGCTGGCGGCCACGCTGGTGTGCAATCCTGAAATCATCATACTGGATGAGCCTTTCAGCGGACTGGATCCTGTGAATTCTCAGATATTGAAGGACGTGGTGAACGAGCTGATCGCAGAGAACAGACTGGTGATTTTCTCCAGCCACCAGATGAGCTATGTGGAAGAGTTCTGCGACAATATTGCGGTCATCGACCATGGCCAGGTGGCTCTGGCCGGGGAACTGAAGGAAATCAAGAAAGAATATGGCAGAAACCGGCTGATGCTGGCCGCGGAAAATTATTCTCTGGAGCAGCTGGCGGAGAAGACGGAAAGAGAATGGGCGAATCTGGTAAAAGTCTCAGGGCGGAAGAAGGAATTCCTGATTCTGGAACTGCAGGAGGGCGCGGACAGGCGCGCATTGATGGAGAAGCTGGTGACGTCCGATGTGACAGTGGAGAAATTCGGCAGCTATGAGCCGTCTCTGAATGATATCTTTGTGAGCAAGGTGGGTGAGGAAGAATGAGAAAATTTGTGACAGTACTTAAGTTTGAATTGAAGGAATACCTGGGTAATAAAACCTTTATGGTTCTGACGGCTTTCCTGGCTGCGCTGGGAGTAGTCCTGCTGTTCCTGCCCCGCTTTGTGGATATGTCCGGCATGACCGGCGTGAAGGTCGTGGGCGGGGAGAGCGCGGAGACTGAGAATACGTCTGAGGAAGAGCGGGAACTGTTCCTGTATCTGGATAAGGCCGGTGTGGTACAGGCAGAAATTCTGGAACAGGCATTTCCGGACGCGGACTGGCGGGAGGCGGCGGACGAAGCGGAAATCAGAGCCGCCGTGGAGGCTCAGGAAGCGGAGGCCGGCTTTGTGGTGACAGGTCCTGCGGAATATGAGTATTATGTGTTCAACAAGTCCATGGCGGACCAGAACACCGCGAAATTTGAACAGGCCATGAAGATTTTCTACCGGATGGACTACTGTGAGAAGGTGGGCTGGAATCTGGAAGAAATCTCAGCCATGTATGACATTCCTGTCACTGTGACGGAAAATGTGCTGAATAAAGATACGGAGAGCAATTACTGGT
>JAAWLQ010000383.1 GCA_022797995.1 Lachnospiraceae bacterium | reverse complement strand
GTCTTTTTCTTCCTGCTCCCTGATCCCCTTTGCTATGTCCATTCCGGATATATTGCCCATCTCAATGTCAAGGAAAGAAATATCAAAGCTCTCTCTGTCTCTTATCATTTCTTCCCCTGACTGGTACTCCATGATATCCGCCTCCGGCACCTGTTCTTTTATCAGCCGGGAAAGTTCTTCCCTGATCGCCCTGTCATCGTCACAAACTGCAATCCTCATATATACTGGCTTCCTTCCCTGTCTATTCTCTCTTAATTATATCGTCATTTGCACATTGTTGCTAATTGCAGGGTGCCAACAGCTTCATTTTGGGTGCGAAATTTTTTCCAGGTATCTAATATCTTTTATATCCAAGGCTTGTATGACCAGAACATATCAGACTTTCATATCCAATCCTGTCCCAGACACCATGGATGTAATGCTCTCATCTGCAAAAATATCATCCAACACATCTGACGGTATCGGTTTCCCATGTGTCCAGCCAGGTACTCTATCCTTTACAGCACTGGAAATTTTCCTTGCAATGCTTACTTCTAACTGATCCAAAGTCCATGCTGCCGCTACACGGTCACTCGTTTTTAATGTTTTATAATATTCGTTCTTTGCAATAGCCATTTCTTCCCATTCAGCCTCATTATCCCCCGACATACCATTATACTTGTAAAATGAATCCTTCACGCTGTTAAAAACACGCTGCTTCATTTCATCAGATACATTGATGATCTTTCTCGCATTGGGATTATTAGTAACACACATTCCCTCAACGCCATAAGAATTTTTACGATGTCCTGAAAGATAATCTTCAAGTGTATTCCTCCCGCCAGCACCAGAACGTATTGTTGATGCTCTGCTGCCAAAAGGCATATTAAAATTTACCTTACTCCCATTCATCTTTGAAAAAAACTGCATAATTCCCTGATCATTGTTTCCTATACGCATAATAAATCCTCCCATATCAAGCCTGAATATCTATCCCTTTTCCACCGCCAGATTTCCCAGACACCATTGATGTAATACTTTCATCTGCAAAAATCTCATCCAGAATATCTGACGGTATCTGCTGCCCATTCGTCCAACCAGGCGCCTTTTCCTTAACCGCAGTAGCTACTGCATGTGCAAGATCTAAATGAAGCTGGCTCAATGTCCACGTCGCCGGGGAACGATCACTGGCTTTCAGCGTTTTCACATAAGAATGTATCTTGTCATAATATGCATCTGTTTCAGCGGTATTATCACCAGACATTCCGCCATACTGATAAAATTCTTTTTTCACATCCTCAAAGACATGCTGTTTCATTTCATCAGATACATTGATGATCCTTTTCCAATCTGTCCTGCCTGTTATCCTCATGCCTTCCACGCCATAAGAATTTTTCCTGCGCCCGGAGAGCAGATCTGCAATCGCTTTTTCATTTCCTTTGCTTCCATTGCCTGGCACACCAGCAAACGGAAATTTTCCGTTTGCCTCTTTCTTAAAAAACTTCCAGATTCCCTGATTGTTATTTCCTATACGCATAAAATCCTCCTTATATAGTTACATCCAACTGTGTGCCCTTGCCGTCTTCCTGCACTTTCACAGGCTGAATCGGTTTTGCCTTCATCTGTTCCATCAGTTTTTCCACAGATTCCGCCTTTGCCAGTCTTCTGTCCTTTACGGCCTCTTCCTCTTTCTTTTTTGCACGTTTTTCCGCTATCTGCTTCTGTATCTTTTCCTTGTACACTGTACCAGGGTTCTCTATTGTGTCTTTGCTCCTGCCTACCATCCAATAAGACACTTTGCCATTCTTATCAATAACGGCTCCAGCTCCAAGAATTTCATCATTGTTCTCTCTTGCGAACTTTTCTATCCGTTCTGAATTTCCAGACATCTCCGCAAAAACTTTCTCATATTTTGCCGCCGCTGCCGGGTCTGATGCCATCTTCTCCACAATACCGGAAGATACTGCTATGTTATGATATCCCCGGCTCCCAAGCATATAGGAATCTGCCTGTTTCTCACTGTTAAAATCAGCCACCGTTATATTTACATTCGGATATTTTTCTTTCAGGCCGTTTAAGTAATCCTGTATACTCTCCGAAATCCCGCTGTTCCCGTTTGTCCTGCTTGCCCCATAAGTGTTTGTGTAATCCGTTACTCCTGAAATCGCCATAGCTTCGTCCTCCTTGATAAAATTTCATCGTGTTTATTGGAATATCAACACGCCTGTTATTTCATGCCGCTTATGCCCTCTTATGATAGTCCAAACATTTTCCTCTTTACTTTAAAATCCATCATACTGCTCTGCCTATACGCCAGTTCTATCTGCTGTCTCCGTTCCTGTGCTGTTTCTTGACTATGCTCCAGATTTGCCTTCCGCTGTGCTGCTTCTTTCTCCTGTTTTGCCTTATTGATTGCCTTTACTTCTGCCACACGTTCCGGAGAATCACCGCACCCACCAATATAAGTAACACTGCCATCCTCATGAACAACTACGCCACATGGCTGGTAATCAAGTCCCTGTGCCGCAAATGATGCCTTTAACCTTGGTGTTGCCTGAAAGAAATCATCTATTTTCTCCTCATAATAAGCTGCCTTTTCCGGGTCATTTGCCATCTGCTCCAATATATTTGGTGCAATCACAACATCACTGCCTCTCATGCTTTTTCCCGCTCTGTCAAGGCTCTGTTGATCCTTCCCGATCCTTCGGATCGATACATTCCCATATTTCTGTTCCAAATATTTCTGGTATGCGTCTACCTTTGATATAGATGCTGCTTTATCCTTTGTCGCACTTGTACTCTGTAAGCGTTCAGCAAAGCTCACACCCGTACTTTGACCAGCCGCCATATTCTTCTGGTACTGCTCTGCCAAATAGTACCCTCCCAATTTATCCGTTATTCCAAAACCCATCTTCGCTTCTCCTTTCATTCTTCATCATCACAGACAGGACAAACACTCTGTCCTCTACCCTGAAATCCATTGTCCCATGGTATTTCTCCGCTGTGCTCCTGATATTGGCAAGCCCTATCCCATGGGAATCTTTATCGGCCTTATCTGATACTGGGAACCCATCCTGCCGTTTCCATGGCAGACACCCATCAAAGCTATTCTCCACCTTCAAGATCAGAAGGTTTCCTTTCTGTAATGAACTTAAATTGATAAAGGCATCTGCTGTCTGCTCCAACTCTTTTAGCTTCCTGCAAGCCTCTATGGCATTGTCCAAAGCATTCCCCAGAATAACACCGATGTCAAAACTTGGGATTTCCAGTTTCTGCGGAAGCAATAGGTTATCCACATTCATGTTCAGATCCGGCACTTCCCGTACTGCTTCATGGTATTTCATGTTCAGCAGAGTATCCACCACCGTATTCCCCGTCTTAAAACGCATTTCCAGCGTTTCAAACGTCCGGTTCAGTTCTGACAGGTAAGACTGCAGTTCCACATTTTCTTCCTTTCCGTCCCCGGCCGCAAGACGCTGGATCACGGAAATCGTATTTTTCATATCATGCTTCATGCTCCGGATACCAGAGTTGATACGCTCCATCTCCTCCATATGTTCCTGCAGGCTCATTACCTGCTTTTCAAGGATGATCCGGTTACTCTTCTCTCTGTTCCGGCAGATCATATCCTGAAACAGTTTTACCCCATGCAGAATGGAAAGCAGCGACAGGAGCAGGATTGCCGGGAGCACGAAGATCAATATGGGATATCTGTCATACAACAGCCTTGCCCTCCCTTCCTCCATCGTCACTATGATGATACGCATCAGCACACAGACCATCAGTCCCACAGCCGCCGGAGTAAGGATAAACAAAAGCTCTGTTCTGTTAATGCTGTAATCCTTCTCGCCAAAATCCCATACAATCTTTTTCAGCGACAGATACAGAACCAGCGCGATGACCAGATATTCCATGAGCCATTGACCAATCAGTCCTGCATTGACAGCGATGCCAAAGGATTTCTCCGTTTCAAGCAGTCCGTTCCCGGCACACCAGTTCCACAGTCCAAGCAGCCCATCCCCCAGTTCCCCCAGCAGAATGACTGTCGCGTAACGGCTGATACCTGCAATCGCCTGGAATGCAACCACCAGAAAGACCGTGATCAGATGGAATGCCTTATAAAAGCAGACTGCCAGAACAGACAGGATACACAGTGCCAGCGCCATCTTCCAGGCTTCTACCCTGTAATCCCAGTTTTTTGACGGCCAGATCCGGAACAAAGCCATCCAAAACACCATATACGAAGCCACCACCGCCAGACCGCTCCATCTTCTATCCTTTA
>JAAWLQ010000382.1 GCA_022797995.1 Lachnospiraceae bacterium | reverse complement strand
GAAAATAGCGGAAGAAAAGGTGTTTGAAATAGCGGATCATATTTTTCACATGGAGTGCAACAAGAGAAAATATGATGAAGAAAAATACAAGAAATATGCGGACAAGTTTTCCTATTTAGATTTCCCACTGATAGAATCAAGGGATGTAAAGTCAGGGCAGGAACATGATTCATCAGCTTTGCTCATACTATACTCAGGGCTTCTCAATGATGTTTACCGTTCGCCTAAGTATTTTCTTGAATTATATGATGTTGTGTCAGAATCGATTGACGCACAGCTTCATTTCTATGCGAAAGGGAACAGCGTTAAGGAAATCGAAGAAAGAGCAGCGAACAACAAGAGAATTAAGTCGTTTGGATATATACCAAAGGAAGATCTTGAAGAAAAAATAGAAGAGGCTCAGTTTCTTTTAAACATTGGAAATAAATATTCTGATATGCTTCCATCCAAGCTATTAACTTATTTCATGACAGGAAAGCCTATTATCCACATAAAAAATCAGGAGAATGACGCATCGATTCATTATCTTGAAAGATATGGTTTGTATATTGTTATAGACGAGCGCGATCCGTTTGAGGAAAACGCAAAAAAATTAATCGAGTTCATGAAAAATAATCATGGAAAGAGGTTATCTCTGGATTATGTAAGGAGAACATTTACACATAATACACCAGAATGGAATGCAAAGCAAATCAAGAGAGTCTTAATGGGTGATAAATAATGTCAATAAATATAGATAAAAAGGAATTTAAAATAATAGCATTAGTTTTCGTTTTATTGTTTTTCTCAAACGACACATACCTATTTGGAACCAATTCCAATGAACTGATGGTTGCCATACCGAGATACCTCATGCTTGGCTATTGTGCTATAAGTATATTTTTTTCTATGGTCGGGAAAAAATATACGGAGCATAAAAAAATCATGATTCTATATTTTGTGATGATTCTAGCTTTTTTGGCAGTATCAATTTATCACCACGAGTATTTTAACCGGATTTTGATTAAAGTTTTGTGTATGACAACCAGCATGTTTATATGTATATCATATCCTCTTGAGGATTATACACAGGCTTTTCTAAAGTGTATGACATTTTTCTCGGTATCTGCAATTTTCCTTACACTGATTGCCTATATTTCACCGGCTATTGTCAGAGCCTTGCCATCAATTATCAACACAGCAGGAATACGGTATTATTCTATTGGGTTTGCCGGGTTAGACGAAAGATCCTTAACTACATGGAATATTAGAACCAGTGGGATTTTCTGGGAACCCGGAGTATTTCAGATGTACTTGAACCTGGCTATTTTGTTGGAGTTAATGCTTGACAATGCAAAGAACAAGAAGAGAATAGCCATTTATATAATTGCACTGTTCCTTACATTTTCTACTACCGGATTTCTGGCGTTTGGATGGATGATTGCAACATATGCTCTGTTTGGCAGGGAGAATAGTCGGTCTGTAACAAAAAATATAGTTGTATTCATTGCTCTGATAATAGGTTCAATAGCTGCATACTTTATCGTCTTCTATACAAATTTGGGAACGTCTGTGTTTGGCAAACTGTTTAATATGAAAGATGGATCAACAATGGTTCGTCTGGCGTCAGTTCTGATTAATCTGGAAATAATCAGAGATCATCCTTTTGCAGGAATCGGTATGGAAATAATGGAAGATGAATTTATACAAAGATCTTATCGGTCAAGTGCAATATATGGGTGGACGCATCAGAATACAAACACACTCCTATACCAATTTGCTGCGCATGGTTGCTTTTTTGGCATTCCGTTTACCTTGGGGACTTACAAGTTCGGAGGCAGACTAAGCAATAAAGTGTTTATGAAATTATCTATATTTGTGATGTTTGTGATGTTGTATATAGGAGAAAACCTATTTACATCTATTTTCCCATACATTTTGATTTTTTATGGTGTGGATCGAGCTTATGCTCCTGTGGAGGCTGAAAATAAATTTATTCATATTGGGGGTGTTCCTTGTGAAAACAATTCTGTCAATTAATCTCGGTAATTTTGGCAGTACGGGAAATATTATGCGGGGCATTTCAAAAGCAGCCGAGCAGAGTGGGTATACTTGCTGGCAAGCCTATGCGCCTGATAGGAACAACGGGATTGCTTTGGAGAGGGATATCGTGATCGAAAGCTATAATGTAAGAAGATTGAATGAATTATATTCACGATATACGGGAATGCGTGGATTCCAAGCCTATTTTTCAACGAAAGCCTTTTTGAAAAAAGTTGATAAGATCAAACCGGATATTATCCACCTTCATAATCTTCATAATAACTATATTCATGTCGGCCTGCTGTTTGATTACATAAAAAAGAACCGCATTAAGGTGGTTTGGACGCTCCATGACTGTTGGGCATTCACAGGGCGTTGTCCGTATTTCCAGATGAGTGGATGCAAACGTTGGAAAACAGGATGTCACGACTGCCCATATCCAAAGGAAGAGTATCCTTCGGTGAGGGTAGATAAATCAGATGTTCTTTGGAAAATGAAAAAGGCAGCGTTTACCGGCGTTGAGAATCTGACGATTGTTACTCCGTCAGAATGGCTTGCGGGTTTGGTAAAAGAGTCTTTTCTCAAAGAATATCCGGTTCAGGTCATCTACAATGGAATAGACTTGGATGTATTTAAACCTACGCCCAGTGATTTTAGAAGCGCTTACGGCATAGGGGGGGGGGTAAAAGTCTTATTAGGAGTTTCATTTAATTGGGAAAAAAGAAAAGGACTGGATGTATTTATAGAGCTGAGCAAAATGTTAGACAATAGATATAAAATCGTATTGGTTGGCATAGATGCCCAGACGGGGAAAACACTCCCTGAGAATATTCTTACAATAGAGCGAACCAGGGATAAGCGGGAATTGGCTCAGATATATACTGCTGCGAATATTTTTGTGAACCCGACAAGAGAAGAAGCACTCGGAATGGTGAATTTAGAGGCTTTGGCCTGCGGAACGCCGGTGGTCACGTTTCGTACAGGAGGCTCGCCAGAGTGTATAGATGACACCTGCGGAGTAGTCGTTGCCTGCGACGATATTCAGGCTTTAAAGACGGCAATCGAGGAAATGGCTGTATGAGGTGGAACATGAGTAAGTATTTGGTTTTAGGAGTTTCATTTAATTGGGAGAAAAGAAAAGGGCTTGATGTTTTTATAGAGTTGGAAAAACGTCTGGGATTAGATTATAAGATTGTGCTGGTTGGTGCAGATGAAAATCTTGCGTATAAGATTCCAGAACGTATCATTACGATACCGAGGACGGCAGATCAGGAAGAACTGGCTAGGCTTTATTCTGCCGCCAATGTTTTTATAAACCCTACAAGAGAGGATAATTTTCCGACGGTTAATATAGAGTCGCTTGCCTGCGGAACGCCGGTTATCACCTTCCATACGGGAGGAAGCGCTGAAATGTTAGATACTGGATGCGGTTACTGTGTCGAAACAGATGACTATAACGAGCTTGTGGATAGAATTGTACATATATGTGAAAATGGTGTGTTTAGCGAAGAAGCATGTATAAAACGGGCAAGGCAATTTGACCGCTATACAAAATTTAAGGAATATGTGGATTTATATGACAGTTTACTTGGCAGGGAAACAGGATGAACAATAGGGTAATCAAAAATGCTTCGTGGATCATCATGTGCAGGGTTGTACAGGCTGTACTTGGTTTGATTATTTCCATGATTATGGCAAGATACCTGGGACCTTCAAATTTTGGACTGCTGAATTATGCAAATTCAATCGTCACCTTTGTGATACCGGTCATGCGGTTGGGAATCCATGGGGTTCTTGTACAGGAATTTGTGGCTTCTGAGGAGTATGAGGGGGAAATTTTAGGCACTTCGATTACTTTAAGTTTTATTTCTGCGATTGTATGCATTATAGGCATAATCACCTTCGTCAGTTGTGTAAACGCAGGAGAGAGGGATACCATAATCGTATGTACTTTATATAGCTTTACGCTGATTTTTCAAAGCTTTGAGATGATTAATTATTGGTTTCAGGCAAAGCTTTTGGCAAAGTATAGCTCGATTATAGCGCTGATTGCCTATACAGTGGTTTCTCTGTACAAAATCATTTTATTGATTAATCGAAAAAGTATCTTTTGGTTTGCAGTTGCAAATACGTTGGATTATCTTGTGATTGCGGCAGGGCTTCTAATCGTATATCACAGATTGGGGAATCAAAAGCTGCGGTATCTTAAAAGGCGGGCAAAAAAACTGATAAGTATAGGT
>JAAWLQ010000004.1 GCA_022797995.1 Lachnospiraceae bacterium | reverse complement strand
TAGCCGGTGCGGTCAAAGTACAGCCCAATTTAGAGGATTTGTTCTTATACTACTTCAAGGGGGAGGATGGACAATGAAAAAGCTGATTCGACTTGAATTGCGGAAAATTTTTTCCAAACGCCTTACACAGCTTGCTTTGGCTGTGGTGTTGCTTTTGTCGGCATTTCTTGCCTTTTCAACCCGGCAGAATAAGTATGCCTCTGACGGCGGGGGCAATGAGGGAACTGGCCGGACCGCCGTAGAAATTGATAAGGCGATTGCCGCAAGATATTCCGGGATTTTGACGGACGAGAAGGTGCAGCAGATGATCTCAGAGATCGTTCCAAAATCCGGAGAAAATGGGCTCAATGCAATATACCTTTATCGGAACACCATACAGTCTGCTGTGTCCGCCCGTTTTTCCGATATAAATGGGAATTGGAATGGTCTGCGTGTTTCGGATGTGTTCGGTGACGAAAGCATTAAAATTGGATATGTGGACGGCTGGCTGAGTACAAGCCAGAACATGACCAGGGTTTTGGTGATCTTCTCGTTCTTTATCATGATGATGATCGCCCCGGTTTTTTGCGGTGAATACAGCGGAGTTGACAATATTATCTTATCCAGCAAATACGGAAGGACAAAATGTGCGGCGGCAAAGGTGATTGCAGGCATTATGGCTTCCCTGATTACAACCGCCATAGTTTTAACGGTGAACCTCCTGATGGCATTCGTCTTTTACGGAAGTGAGGGCCTGGATTGCAGCATCCTTTTTGCCCAGCTGACCTACATTGAAGGGGGAATCCCTTTCAACATCACTTGCGGCACATTACTGGCATATCAATCTGTACTGGCTATTACGGGCGCTATTGGGGTGACTGGCATTACATTGCTCTTTTCTGCCGCCTGCAAGAACCAGATGATTGCATTAGTGGCTTCTGCTGCTGTATACGCTCTGCCACTATTGATACCGATGGCAGAAACAAGCGCGCTGTTTCGGGTGGTCGTACTTCTTCCTGCCTACCATACACAGTTCATTTCCCTCATGTCTGTGGAGCAGATAAGTGGTATACTCCTGTATGCAGTCTGGGCTGTTCCTGCGGCGTTGATCCTTATTGTGGCTGGGGGTATTTTTTCCCGCAGAATTTTCGCAAAGCATCAGGTCTTATAGAAATGAGTCAAAGGTAGTGATTGACAGGGCTGACGGCACGCTGATCAGCGCGGAGCACAGCGCTTTGAAGCCCTGGGAGCGCTACTTGCCGATGCCATTGGGCGATGGAACTGCTGCACCATGAATTGGTGTGCAGTTCCAAAGCCGCTGAGATAGTGGAAGGCGCAGTCAGGCCCTCTTCAATGCAGAAACTGACACAATACGCTCATAAGCTGCTCAATGTCAATCGGCTTGGCAATATGGGCGTTCATACCGCTTTTGAGCGCCGTTTCCTTATCCTCTTCCATGGCATTGGCTGTCATGGCGATGATAGGCAGAGTTTTTACATCCCTGCGAGACATGGCCCGGATCGCTTTCGTGGCCTCATAACCGTTCATGACAGGCATTTGTACATCCATTAGAATGGCATCATAATACCCTTCCGCGGATTGCTCTATCATGGACACTGCATCGGTACCGTCAGGCGCAGATTCAATTACGAAGCCTGTTTCTTCCAAAATGACGCTGGCGATCTCACGGTTCAGTTCGTTATCTTCCACCAGGAGGACTCGTTTTCCGCCGAAGTCAGCCTCTGTCCAGCCGGCTTCTGATCCGGAAGTCCTGGCATCGCCGATATGATTTGCCGCTAAAAGCGCTGCCTTTAAATCGGACATAAACAGCGGTTTGGCGCAGAATGCGGTCACTCCCGCCTCTTTTGCTTCTTCCTCGATGTCTGTCCAGTCATAGGCGGTGAGAATAATAATGGATGCGTCCTCGCCTACGGCACTTCGGATTTTTCTGGCAGTTTCAATTCCGCTGATCTCCGGCATCTGCCAGTCAATGATGTAGGTTTGGTAAGGATCTCCGTCTTCACAGGCGGATTTGGCCCGGTATACTGCCTCTCTGCCGGAAGTGGTCCATTCTGAACGCATACCGATACTCTTTAACATTTTGCTTACGCTGTCGCAGACATTGAAATCGTCATCCACAACCAGGGAACGCAGTCCCTCCAATTCTTTGATCTGTTCCGCATTTTTTTCCAGATCCTGCAGTTGCAGAGGCAGTTTTACAGTGAAGGTGCTCCCTTTTCCCACTGCGCTTTCAACGGAGATCTCTCCCCCCATCATATCCACAATGTTTTTCGTGATCGCCATGCCCAGACCGGCGCCCTGTATGCCGCTTCTTGTGGCAGTGGATTCCCGTTCAAAGGGCTCGAAGATATGCTCCACGAACTCCTGAGACATGCCGATGCCGTTGTCTTTGATGATAAAAACGTAATCTCCCCACCCATGCCGAAAGGTAGTGTGCTGGGTGATACGGAAAGACACCGTTCCTCCCGCAGGCGTATACTTGACGGCATTGCTCATCAGATTGATAAATATTTGATTCAGTTTCAGAGGATCTGTAATGACATCCTCGTTGACAACTTCAAAGGTATCGATAAACATCTCCATTTGTTTGGCCTTTACCTGAGGCTGAATGATGTTCACCAGATTGTGCATCAGTTCAGGGATATTGCACTCCTGATTATGGATCTGCAGTTTTCCGCTCTCGATACGGCTCATATCCAGGATATCGTTGATCAGTCCAAGCAGATGATTGCTGGAGGAAAGAATTTTGTGCAGGCAATCCTGTACCTGGTCCGTGCGCTCCATATGACTGGCGGCAATGGTGGCAAAGCCGATGATGGCGTTCATCGGTGTACGGATATCGTGGCTCATATTGGACAGGAAAGTGGTTTTGGCCTGATTGGCGTGCTGAGCCTGCATCAGGGCATCCTGTAGGGCCTGTGTCTGTTCCCGCTGCTTTCTGACCTGCTCTGTGATATCTTTGGATACCACCATGGCGATCAGGTCTCCGCTGTCTTCATCTCTGGTCAGAATAAAGGACTGGCGGACACACATGGACTCATCCTTATCCATTTTGCTCCAATAATCCACAGTCACTTCCATATTTCCCTGTTCATACTGGGCTTTCAGATAATCCACGTTTACGACTGTGGTATAATCCTCCTCTGATTCCGGCAGAACAAAACGTTTCCATTTGTCAAAACATTCTGAAATTTTACATGGAGCGGATAATCCAGCCAGCTTCAACAATGATACTTCTTTCCCCTGAATGCTATATGTAATATTCTGCTCGATCCGGTCCTTTGTCAGATTGCATTCAAATGTACTGAAAGAATTGGACATAATGGCAATCCGGTATTGCTGTTCCTTGCGGTTCAGCACGGCCCGTTCCCGCTGGGCCTGCAGTTCTTTTTGCTTCAGCTCAGTGATATTCTGGCGGACATATAAGGCTCTGACAGGAATCCCGTTTTTCCGCTCCAGACATGCCACAAGCAAGTGCTCCCAGTCCTCCTTCCCCTGACGGGAAACGTGACATTCATGAACAGCGGAATCCTTTGCCGCAAGACTTTCTCTGAGTGTCTCGATTTGGGAAAAATGTGAGAAGGAAGCCTTTTCCTCGTCACCGATAACATCTGCGGTATGAATACGAATGAATTCGCTGTATACACCTTCTATTGGGATATTGGTATTCAGAGACTCGATTCCTGCCAGATAAGTGTAGCGGTCATTCTCCAGATCTACTATGAGATAGCGGGAAGAGAAAATAATATTTACGCCGCGCAGCATATCGCTGAAAAGTTTATTCTCCGCTTCCAGCTTCTTTCGTCCTCTTCTGGCACGGAAAATCAGAAAAATGATATAGATGACGAACAAAACCAGTAAACAGATCTCTAATATCACACCGGCCATATTTGCCCTGGATACCATGGACTGGGTGACGTTTTTCGGGAATGCCTGTACGAGAACATAATCATATCCCGAGAGGCCCATGACACAGAGATTGTCTGTCTTACAGCCTTTGCCGCAGAGCAGAGACGCCCGGCCGCCTTCCGTAAACACGGTCTGGGCTGCCTGGGCGGTTTCGGCATCGATTACGTTTGCCTCCGTCAGGGAAGTAAGCAGGTTGTCTCCATAATTTCCGCCGCCCGAACTGGCAATGACATTTCCCTCCCGGGTACAGAGGAACACATCCGCTTTCTCGCCGAAGTACGTGGCGGTAAGCATATCCCGCAGATAATCCTCGGCAAAGTACAGTCCTAAGAACATTCCTGCAATTTTGCTATTGCCATATATTGGAGCATAGAAAACCATCATGGGTTTTCCTGTAAGTCTGGATTCAGCCACAGTCTCGAGACCGCTTTCCCCCTGCATTCCGCGGGCGAAATAATCCCGGTCCGCGCTGTTGTTGGTATCTCCGTTGGAGGCCAGATTAAGCCCATCCACATTGGTAAAACGGATGGCATCAAAGGTAGTATTGTTTTCCATTTCTTTCAGCACTTCGGAATTGATTTCCGGTTCGCTTTTTTCTGAGCTGACAAGATAGGCACTGTTCTGGATGCGCTGCAGAGCGTTATCAAATTCGCTTGTAATGCGGCTTGCTGTCTGCCTGGCACAGTCTTCCGCATATACTTTATTCTGTTCCTGAATACGCGCCTCGTTCTGCGTGGTATAAATATAAAATAAAACAAGTACGGCAGTCAGAAAAAGAAGTGCGTAGAGAATCGGTTTCCATGTCTTAATCGATTGTTTCATATATTCTGACGCAAGTGGCTCTGTCCGGCTGAAATGGAAGAATCAAAAATGCGCCTTCCCCTCCTCTCTGGAACTACATTTACAGTTATCCGGCCGTTCTGATGGCGGGAATATGGTCACATTATACAATAAAACTCTGGGAATTCGCAAGTGCTGTTTGGCTGTTTTGCCGAAGTTTGGTATGGAAATGAGTTTTGAAACAAAAGGACACGGATGGCCCATTTTCCACCGTGTCCTTTCCTTTTTTCTGACCTTTTAAATAATATTAAAGAATATAATCCGTAATACAGTCATACCAGTGAACATAAAGCGTCCCGTTGACAGTGAGCCGTTCATTTCCCGGAAGCTGTTCGCTCCATTTCTTGTGATAGTGGTCGATGGCCCAGTCATCGCGGTTAAAACGGCGCCAGAGAATGGTTCTGCCGTTCTCATCCAGGAACTGCTCCGATACCACTCCGCAGTTATAGGTTTCGATATCCATGACGCAGATGGTGTCATAACGTTTTCCACCAATTGTCACGGTATATCTTCCCACAATGTCCAGCAGAAAGTCTTTGTCAATACTTGTGACGATGGCTCCGGTTCGCTGGATATCCCCTTTTGGGGACAGGTTTGTCTCATTTCCGCAGTTGTCCTCGCCGAATCCCCAGTTAGGCATGAATTCATCGCCGTCCAGGAAGGTAATGTAATTTCTGACACCACCGTCATTTCGCAGCGTTGCCAGATACCGGCAATGAGTATCGGTTAGCTGGGCTACAAAGGTGCGGTTAATTACATCGTTTTTATCTGAATAAGAGGCCTCTCTTGCTGTGAGCTCCACCCCTTCAATGCCATGTACCTTTGCCTTTCCGGTGACTTCCATATCATAAATATGGCTGCATTTGCGGGAGGGGATATCATACATGCCCCAGGAAAGCTTCTCTCCCGGCTTCGGGACAAGAAACCATCCCATGAGCTCTTCCCATTTTACGGAAAAGGGGGCTTCGCTGTTTTCTTCAATCTTATATTCCGGAATCAATTCAGGTAGTTTTTTCATATTATATTCTCCTTTCGTCCCAGTGCTGGGATACGTGTAACCGGTGGGATGTGGATATTTATTTTTGAAGTTCTGCTTTGCCGTGTGAAGTCTGCTTTTTACGGTTCCCACAGGGATATTCAGCTTTTTGGCGATTTCTGCCTGGGGCATTTCCCTCCAGAAGTACAGATAAAGAATCTGTTTGTCCTTATCCCCCAGCCGGCTCAGAGTTTCCCGCACGGAACTTTGCTCGGAAATCCCCTGCCTGCTGTCGGAAAGTATGGTTTCTGTCAGCTCATCCACGGGAATTTCCAGCTGTGTGGCTTTTCTTCGGAAATAGTCGTTGCATTTATTTCTGGCAATGGCCAGGAGCCAGAATTTGAAGGAAGCTTTGTTTTTCAGCTGTGGAAATTTTCGATAGGCTGTCAGGTATATTTCCTGGAGTACGTCGTCGGCATCTTCTCTGGCAGGAAGACGATATCGCACAAATCGCTCCAGGGATACGCGCTCGGTCTGCAGCATTTGCTCAAAATCATCCATATCATCACCTCCAATCTGTCTGTCATAAAACCGGTTTCACTTATATAGACGGGTGGATGGTACAAAAGGTTCATTCCGGTGAAAAATCAAAGGGGGCGGTTAGCCCCCTTTTGGCGATGAGAACAGAGTGTATGCCTTAGAATCAGTTTTTATGCCGCCGCATAATTTTCTTCACCAGTTTTATAATGAGCAAAATCAGCAATACAACCAGAACCAGTACCAGGAGAACCGCCCCCAGGATGATAAAAGTGAACTTGTTGGGATGCTTTACCAGGTCGCTCAGGGCTTTGCTGTCCTCTACGATTTTGCGCCCCTGGGTGCCTGCGTAGTATTCCGGTATGTCGGAGATGCCGTCCCCGTCTGTGTCTTCCAGAGAGTCCAGATATCCTGCAATAGCGGCCCATGCCTTGACTTCCCGGCCGCCGGAGGTGATGATGGCATCTTCTATGTCTTCAATGGGAGTGCCGTCCGCGAATTTGGGCTGGACAGACAGAATGCCATAGGACACATCCGTCACAGCCCCCAGCATCTGGCCGCTGTAGAGGTCGCATACAACGCGATAAAGTCTGTCGTCTTCGATTTCAATCCGATTCCCCGCTTCGTCAACCATATAGCAGTCAGTCACTTTGTTGAGAATCAGACGGTTGGGATTGAAGGAAAAATGAATTCCACTGAGGTAAAGCCGGGCGGAACGCATGAAATCAGATACGGAAGCATCGATTTCCGCCCCGGTTTTCAGTTCTGCCCCGGTCAGATAGATGCTGATCAGGGGATAGCCCGGGATGCCGTCAGCTCCTATGCCCAGGGAATAGGCGTTAAACACATCTTCTACTGTAATCTCGCCGGTCACAAAGGTATCACGGACACAGCCGGAGGGCACAATGGCTACGTCCACGGGATGACTGTCAGGAGTGTCGGCCTGATTTACCGTGTAGGCAAAGGCATCGGCCAGTAAATTTCCCAGGTTGTGCTCCTCATGAAGGCTGTACAGATCTTCGGAGGTGGAAAATTTGACGGTATTCTGTGCCAGCACCTGATCTCTTGTGTAACCAAGTTGGGACAGATAGGAAGAATCTACCTTTTCCATAAGGCTGTCGATTTTCTCCTGTGCCAGTCTGTCCGGCTCAATCGCTTCTGTAATGGAAATCAGATCATAATTTTCCATTGTCCAGCGGCCGTCCGGGGTCCGGGACATGCTGAGAGAACCCAGATTGCGGGCATAGGAGCCGCATGACACAATGTAGGTATTGCCATACTGGAGAGGCTGTTCCAGTGTGGTGTGGGAATGGCCGCTGATGATGAGATCAATCTCGGGCACGGCCTTCGCCAGAAGTTCGTCTTCGGATTTATCCGGATCTTCATTGGTACCGCTGTGAGAGACGCAGACAATCATGTCCACATCTTCTGTTTCCCGGATTTCCTTTACCGTTCTGGCGGCTGCCTCTTTTATGTCCTGGAATTTCAATACACAGGTAGGAGCGCAGGCCAGGGAATCTTCACCGAAGACACCCAGAACGGCGATTCTGACATCCCCCTTGTTTAGAACAATGTAATCCCGCATTCCGTAAGCGGCAAAAGCATCCTTCAGAAGCTGCTGGTCCTCCGTAAGGCCTTCGGCCTCCATGGCTTCCCAATCAATATTGCACAGGACCATGGCAGGAACCGGATCGCCGCTTTCTCTGGCGGCATTCAGCGCGCCGGCCAGTCCGGAAGAGCGATAGTCAAACTCATGATTTCCCAGCGTAGTGGCATCACATTCCAGAGCCCCCAGCATTCTCAGCTCCGGCGCATTCGTATGAAAAATGGTCTGCACCAGCGTGCCCATGGAGAAATCTCCGGCGTCCAGAATCAGGGTGTCAGGATTCTTCTCTTTGGCCTGAGTAATCAGGGTGCGGATATGGGCAAAGCCGCCCAGGGTCACATCCTGCCCGTTTTCTACCGTGAGAAAGCTGTTCAGATGGGAGTGGGTGTCATGAAGGAAGAGCACGTCTACCTGCTTTCCCGTGGGTTCCGGCGCCGCGGCGGCTGTGCCGGAAAGTGGCAGAAGAAAGACCGTTATCAGGAAGGGAAGCAGCAGTCTGGAAAAAATTTTTTTCATAATTATAATTCACCTTTCTGCGCAAGGCGCCAATGCATCATGAAACGTATCGGCTGACTTTCGCTTTTCTATTCTTGTTTCTGTTTAGTGATAGAGTTATTATACAGCAGTTTGGCTAACGAATGAGAGATTTTCTGTTGTCGTTTACTGCTATTTTAGACAGATTTTCGGGAAAAAGCAATGGACTTGAGGGTGGAACTGGCTTTGATACGGAAGAAGTGATGAAAACCGGGCAAAGTTCTCCTGTAAGAGGTTTAATTACCCGGCGCATTAAATAAGCTGAGCTGACTATCTGCCAGGGATTTCATCTTCCGCACAGTCACTTTATCTTCGGGATGCAGCCTTCCACACAAGAGCGGCGAGCAGGGGTCATACTGGGCCACGCGGGAACGGACAGTTTTTTCGCTGAAATTGGCATAGCAGTAACGGCAGCCATTTTTACAGGTATTATAAGCTCCCACCTCAACACTTTCCGCACAGCCGCATTCCTTTCTCTGATTTTTATCTTTTCCTGCCGTAATCCGTCGTCCGGTGATTTCCTGAATCAGCCGGGAATCGATACAGCATCCGTGGCGGATGCCCGCTGTGGACAGGTCCAATGCCTCCGAGCAGGATTCCACTGAAAGGTCATACCTGGCGGCAATAGCTGCCAGTTGTCCGGCAAACTGCAGTAGTTCTTCATTTGACGGCTGCCGGATCTGCAAGGCGGACAGGCTTTTCCGGATTTTGGCATAGAAATCCACAAAGCTGATTACGACCCGCTCCGTATGTCCTTCCAGCTTTTTTGCCAGGCGCTCAAATGTATTCAGATGCCAGGCAGGCGTGTAAAGCGGATGGAACAGAATCGGGTCATAGCGCCATATCACACGTTTCCTTCCGATGCTCCAGGAAAGCTTTTGAAAGGTCTCCGGCAGCACGGTCTGCTTATCCGGCAGTCCCGGCTCTATATCTCTGCCATATCCGGTCAGGGTAAACTGAACATAGTAAGGATACTTTTCAAGGACAGAAAGCCGCTCTATCATTGCCGCGGGATTTTTGGTCCAGAAGACGATACAGTCTATTACCTCCGGCGACAGGTCTATCTGACTGACCTGCCGTTCGTTCATGGGATTTCGCACATACAGATATCCTTCCTGGAGCCGGTTGCAGAACCAGTCGAAGTAATAGTTGGGGATATCGGTTCTTCTGCTGACGCTTAAAATCATGGTTGTTTTTGCAAATCCACCGCTGGCATTTGCCTTCGGCTGGCTTTTCTCCTTCCCTGAATGGATGCATTTTATTTTACCATGCCGGCACAGCTGAGACAAGATATGCAGATTCGTATCCGGCGTGCAAAGCGGCTAGATAAAGGGAAAAATATAACTTGCGGTTTCCCGGCCAATATGCTAAACTTTATAAAGTACATAACAATTTCTCACAACAGGTTTTGAGTGGATGAACGATTGTTACCTGTTTCCCGGCTCAGTTCAGGTATTTGTCTGTCATTGGAATTCTGTATATTAAATTCAAAACAAAATTTAAAATGCGGTTTTAACCAGACGGTTACGGGCTATGAAGTGGGCGGCGGACATCGATTGTGAGAAACGAGAGGAATTTACGAAATTTTAATGTTTCCTTTTGTGACACATGCTATAATATGTGATATAGTTCGAGGTGATAACGAAGTCACCGGCCTCGGGATGAACGGTGACATGACAGACAGCAATGGTAAGACGCAGCAGGCACATGGAAAGGACTATATGACAGTACATGAGTAATAAAAGCAATAACGAAATGGAACAGATCCAGCAGGGTCTGGAGGCTTTTCTGGAAAAGGAACTGGATATTATCGACACATCAGAGCGTGGGAGGCGGAAGGAAGGGCCGGACGACCTGGCGTACAGAGAGAGGCGGCGGGACGGGAATCCGATATACGGAAACCGAAGCAGACGGGAAGCAAACCGGGACTACAGGGACCGTGAGCCGGAGACCGACGACTGGGGCTACGAAAACCGCGAACCGGAGACTGAGGGCTGGGATTACAGGAACCGCGAGCCGGAGGCCGAGGGCTGGGATTACAGGAACCGCGAGCCGGAGGCCGAAGACTGGGACCACAGGAACCGCGAGCTGAAGGCCGGAGACTGGGACTACAGGAACCGCGAACCGGAGGCCGAGGGCTGGGATTACAGGAACCGCGAGCCAGAGGCCGAAGACTGGGACTACGAAGAACCGACATACCGGAGGGAAAAACGTACTAATATAAGACCGATACCTGGAAGTAATACCAGTGCCGGCAGGAAACCGGCACAAAAAACAGTTTATGCGGAACCGGAATTCCAGAAGGAAGAACCTGGCAAGAAGAAAAAACAGTCTAAAACCCGGAAACAGATTCCTCAGGAGGATGCTCAGATGGCAAAAAAGTCTTCGAAGTCTTCAAAGGCTCAGAAAAAGAAGAAAAAGAAATTCCGTCTGGTAAAGTTTCTGATCATTGCGGCTGTTCTTGTGGCACTGGTGGGAGCAGGTCTGTATCAGGTAGTAGGTGTCGTATATGGGAAGATGAACTATCAGGAAATTGCATCCGTGACAGGGGAGTCCATGCAGGAGGACGGAGTGGTCAATATTCTGCTGATTGGCAATGACTCCCGCGAGAATGGTACGGACGGACGTTCGGATGCCATGATACTGCTGTCTATCAGCAGCAAGACCAAAACCATTTATATGACTTCACTTTTGCGGGATATATATGTGGAAATCCCGGGATATGACAACAATCGACTGAATGCGGCATACTCTTTTGGCGGAGCGGAGCTTTTGATGGAGACCGTGGAAAAGAATTTTGATATACCGGTAAACCGCTATATGCTGGTGAACTTCGAAGGATTTGCCAATCTGGTAGATACGGTGGGCGGAATTGAGCTGGAACTGACCACAGAGGAAATAGAATATGTCAACGGCTATCTGGTAGAATATAATAACCTGACCAATCGGCCTCAGGGAACGGACAACATGGACACCTCTGTCAGCGGTCTGGTACATCTGAACGGACCTCAGGCTCTGGCTTACAGCAGGAATCGCTATATTGGCACAGATTTCGGGAGGACGGACCGCCAGAGGAAAGTGCTGACTGCCGTAATCAAAAAGGTGCCGTCGGTGATGCTGACAAATGCGGGAGAGCTGATGGACGGACTTCTGCCGAATCTGACTACCAATCTGACGCAGTACGAATGCTTCCGACTGAGTCTGATGGCGGGAAAACTGCTCACTTATGACATTGTATCGGACAGTATTCCCCAGCCGGGGACTTACAGTGATGCGACTATCCGCGAAATGGCGGTTTTGGAAGTAGACTTCGATACGAATATCAGGTATCTGAAGGAAAAAATATACGGAGAATAGAGGAGAAGTAAAATGGACGTAATTTTATTGGCTTTTGTGGCGGTGATGTGTTTCAGTACGGGAGCGAAGATACTGAGCAGCGAGGAGAGGAACAAAGTATTCAACAAGCGTCCCATTGAAGTGGTGGATGTAAAAAAATACAATAAATACTGCGGCATCCTGGTGATAGGGTTCGGCGTCGCCGCGGAGATCACCCTGTTTGTGGGTGCTGTCTTCAGAGGCTGGGTCAGCGGGGTGTCCACGTTGCTTTTGATTGTGGAGGCTGTTCTCGTGGTAGTGATTTATGGTAAAATAGAGAAGAAATTGTTAAAAAGAAGATAACGGGAAACTGAGAAATGGGAACAAAGAAGACCGGATTTGGCATATGTCTGTCAAGTCTGATAATGCTGACCGCATGTGGAGACACAGGGGGAGTACCTGCATCGGTAATGACAGTTGCTCCTGTTGAACTGAAGGAGGAATCGAAAGCTTCCGAAGAGAGCATTCCGGTTTTCGCCGATGGAACTGTTTCAGGGGAAGGCGTCAACGGGGCTCCGGAGGGTTCCGATGAGATGCCGGAGTCCGGGGAGGCGGGACCGGAGGAGATTAAAATTACGATTTCCGCCGCCGGTGATGTGACAATGGGGAATTATCGGGGACAGGGTTATGAAGTTTCTTTCCGGCAGACCTATGATCAGGGAGTGGGTGACGAATACTTTTTCGAAAATGTATCACCTGTTTTCAGTGCGGATGATCTGACGCTGGTGAACCTGGAAGGTCCGCTGACCCGGTCGGAGAACGGCAGAGAGGAGCAGACATACTGCATTTCCGGGGACCCGGAATATGTGAATATATTGACGGCGGGAAGTGTGGAAGCGGTCAGCATGGGCAATAATCATCGGCTTGATTATTGGGAACAGGGCACGGCGGATACGGTGGCCGCGCTGGATGAAGCGGGAATCCTTTATGCGTACGACGATAACTACTGCATGTATGAGGTAAAGGGAGTACACATCGGTATTATATCGGTGAATGAAGTGGGCCAGGGATACGCCGTGGAAAAGATCCTGGAAGAAGGGATCGCACAGCTGCGGGAAGAGGGTGCCGACCTGGTATTTACCTGCTGTCACTGGGGAATAGAGAGGGAGAATTATCCGGAGGACTATCAGAAAAGTCTGGGCAGAAAATGCATTGACTGGGGAGCGGATCTGGTGATCGGGCATCATCCACATGTATTGCAGGGGGTGGAAGAATACCAGGGTAAATTTATCATCTACAGTCTGGGTAACTTCTGCTTCGGCGCCAATCGGAATCCGGAGGATAAGGACTGTATGATTTTTCAGCAGACTTTTACCTTTGTGGACGGTGTAAAGCAGGAAGACAGGGAGATCAAAGTGATTCCATGTTCTGTCAGTTCCATATCCAGCCGAAATGATTACAAGCCGACCCCGGCCGAGGGAGAAGAAGCGCAGAGAATTCTGGGCAGGATTAATGAATTCAGCAGGGATTTCGGTGTGGAATTCGACAGCGAAGGGCTGTTGAAAAATAGATAGCCGATTGGACAGATGAGTCTCAAAAGGCAGAAAGAAAATCAGTTCCGGAATAAGAATAGCAAAGTGAAGGAACAGGAGTAAAACGAGGAGGATAGCAAAATGGAAAAAAGAAAAATTGAAAAACTGGGAATTGAGACATCTCTTCTGGGATTTGGCTGTATGAGATTTCCGGTGACGGCGGAGGGGGAGATAGACGAGCCGGAAGCAGAACGGATGCTGGACAGAGCAATGGCGGCAGGGGTAAATTATTATGATACCGCATATCCTTATCATGGAGGGAAAAGCGAGACCTTTGTGGGGAAGGTCCTGAAAAAATATGAAAGGAGTTCCTTCTATCTGGCCACAAAGCTGCCCTGCTGGAATATACAGGCAAAAGAAGACGCGGAAAAATTGTTCCAGGAGCAGCTGGGGAAACTGCAGACAGATTACATAGATTTTTACCTGCTCCATGGAATGAACAAAGAAAAGTTTCACCAGATAGCGGATCTGGGCGTGGTCGAGTATCTGGAAGGCCTGAAGGCAGAAGGAAAAATCAAATATTTGGGATTCTCTTTCCATGATAATTATGAAGCCTTTGAAGACATTATATCCTACAAAGACTGGGATTTCTGCCAGATTCAGCTGAATTATATGGATGCGGACACACAGGCTGGCTTAAAGGGCTACAAACTCACCGAGGAGAAAAATGTTCCACTAATCATTATGGAGCCGGTCAAGGGTGGTTCCCTGGCTACTTTTGCAGATGACATTACGGAGAAATTCCGGGCGCTGAATCCGGAGGCTTCCACCGCTTCCTATGCGCTTCGCTGGGTGGGAAGTCTGCCTAATGTAAAGGTAATATTGAGCGGTATGTCCACCATGGAACAGGTGGAGGACAATCTGAAGACATTTGCCGATTTCCAGCCCCTTTCCGAGACGGAAAGCAAGACCATTGACGAGATTGTGGCGTTGATCAACAGCCGTGTGAAAAACGGTTGTACGGGATGTGGATATTGCATGCCCTGTCCGGCAGGGGTGAACATTCCCGGGAATTTCAGAGCGTGGAATACCTATCATATGTATCAGAATTATAATGTGGTCAAACATAGCTGGGAAAAAGGGCTGGGTGATGAAAAACAGGCGAAAAACTGTGTAAAATGTGGTAAGTGCGAGAAGGTTTGTCCCCAGAATCTGCATATCAGGGAAGATCTGGTAAAGGTGCAGGAAGACCTGGACAAGAAAGAATTTGTTCTGTAAATTTCTGAAAGGTGGTTTTCTGTATGGAGAAAGCGTTTAAGCTGGACTTTGAGAACGATAAAGTCGGAAGTCTGTATGTAAATTGCTGTGGCTGTTCCCAGACAGAAAGCCTCCATAGTTTTGGCCCGGCTTCCAAGCCCCATTATCTGATTCACTATGTGCTCAGCGGTAAGGGGATTTTCCGGTTTCATGACAAGGAATATCGGTTGGAGGCGGGCTATGGCTTTCTGATTCAGCCCAATGAGCTGGCCTTTTATCAGGCGGATGAGAAGGAACCATGGAGCTATCTGTGGGTGGGATTCGGCGGCAGCCGCGCGGGAGAATATCTGAATTCCATGGGACTGTCGGCCAGACATCCCATTTTCTCCTGTGAGAGGGATCAGGAGCTTTATTCCATTGTCCGGGATATGATGGAGCATAATACGTTCGGTGTGGCAGATGATCTGCGTCGGAACGGACAGCTGGGTGTATTTCTGTCCGTTCTGGCCCAGAGCGCCGGAGTTGTGGCAAAGGACGAAGAGGATAAGGGAAACCAGTATGTGAAAAAAGCGGTATCTTTTATCCAGAGTAATTACTGCAATCCCATCAAGGTGACGGACGTGGCGGATTATGTATGTATTAACAGAAGCTACCTCTATACGTTGTTCCAGAATTATCTGGGGATGTCCCCCCAACAGTTTCTCACCACGTTTCGGATTACAAAGGCCAGAGAGTTGCTGGACTCTACTTCTTATCCCATAGAAAGTATTGCTTTGTCATGCGGGTACAGAGATGCGCTGGTATTTACGAAGGCTTTCCATGCCATGAAGGGAATGTCCCCTTCCCAGTACCGCAGGCTGAGCCACAGGGAGAGCTCACGGGAGCAGCTGCAGGAAGTGGAGCATCTGATTGCTCAGCTGCTGAAACCACAGGAAAAAATTTAGGAGAATAAAATTTATGAGAATTTTACTTTTATTGCGGGGTTCCGCCAGCTGCGGCAAGTCTACCTGGATTGCGCAGCATGGCTTAAAACCTTATACATTGTCGGCGGACGATATCAGGCTGCTGTGCCAGAGTCCGGTGATGCTGGCAGACGGGACAACAGGTATCAGCCAGAGCAATGACAGCACAGTGTGGAAGACATTGTTCAGTATCCTGGAAATCCGGATGCAGAGAGGCGATTTTACGGTTATCGACGCCACGAATTCCAAGACCAGCGAGATGAATCGCTATAAGGAGATGTGCGAGACATACCGTTATCGGATTTACTGTGTGGACTTTACGGATATTCCCATCGAAGAGGTAAAGAGAAGAAATGCGAACAGGGAAGCTTTTAAAAGGGTGCCGGAAGAGGCTATCGACAATATGTACTCCCGGTTCAGAACCCAGAAGATTCCTTCCGGAATCAAGGTAATCCGTCCGGATGAACTGGATACCATCTGGCTGAAGCTGTTTGACATGTCAAACTATAAGAAGATACATCATATCGGCGATATTCACGGCTGTAACACAGTTTTACAGAAGTATCTGGAGGATAACGGCGGCCTGAAAGATGACGAGATGTATATCTTCGTGGGAGATTATATTGACAGAGGTGTTGAGAATGTGGAGGTGGTGAAATTTCTCATCTCCATCATGAACAGGAAAAATGTGCTGATGCTGGAGGGGAACCACGAGAGGTGGCTCTGGCTGTGGGCAAACGACTGTACGGGAAGATCAAAGGAATTCGAGCTGATCACAAAGCCTGCTCTGGATGCGGCGAGGATCAGCAAGAAGGACGTAAGGCAGCTGTACAGGAAATTCGGGCAGTGTGCCTATTACAGATATGGTGAAAACATTTATCTGGTCACACATGCAGGATTGAGCACATTGCCGGAGAATCTGTCCCTTGTGGCCACGGAGCAGATGATCAAGGGTGTGGGAAATTATGATGATTTTGAAAAGATAGCCGAGACTTTCTTTGACACGACACCGGACAACTGTTATCAGATTCACGGGCATCGGAACACAAAACAAATGCCCACAATGGTAAACGACAGAGTATTTAACCTGGAAGGACAGGTGGAATATGGTGGCTGTCTGCGCTGCGTACAGGTGAATGAATCGGGAATCCACTGTGTCGAAATGGAGAATGAAGTATATAAGACGCCGGAAATGCAGGAAGCGCAGGGCGTTGTGGAAAGCTCCATAGCGGATACCATCATCTCCCTGCGCGGCAACAAATACATCCAGGAGAAGAAATTCGGCAATATCTCATCCTTCAACTATACGGATAAGGCGTTTTATGACAGAGTCTGGGATGCCCAGACCACCAAAGCCAGAGGGCTGTATCTCGATACGGCAAAGGGAAAAGTAGTGGCCAGGGCCTATGACAAATTCTTTAATATCAATGAAAGACCGGAGACGAAATTTGAGATGCTGCAGCATAAACTGCAGTTTCCTGTGACCGCCTATGTAAAGGAAAACGGGTTTCTGGGGATTGTAAGCTATAATGAGTATGAGGACAGCCTCTTTGCGGCCAGCAAGTCCACTATAGACAGTCAGTATGCAGGATATTTTCAGGAAATGCTGAGGAAAAAGGTTACTCCGGAAAATCTTGAAGGGATAAAGGAATATTGTAAAGAAAAAGATGTATCCTTTGTCTTCGAATGCGTCGATATGGAACATGATCCGCATATCATTGACTATCCTGAGAGCAGATTGTTTTTGCTGGATATTGTCTATAACCGGATGGAATTTGCCCGGTATGAATACAGTGATATGTGTCATACGGCAGGATTGTTCGGGCTGGAGACCAAGGAGAAGGCATTTGAGATTGCCTGCTGGCAGGAATTCTTTGACTGGTATTATGACATCATGGAGCCTGATTACGAATATGAAGGCCGTAAAATCGAAGGCTTTGTCATTGAGGACAGCGCCGGCTATATGACGAAAATCAAGCTTTCCTACTATAATTTCTGGAAATTTATGAGAAGTGTATCTCATGAGGCCATCAGAAAAGGATATATCAGTAAAACCTCCGCGCTGACTACCCCGCTGGCCAACGAATACTATGCCTGGGTCAGAAAGCTGCATGAAAGGGAGGACAGGGACAGCCTTCTACGGGATATCTGTACCTTGCGGAAAATGTTCTATGCTGCCAGAGAGATGGCCTGACAAGGGTTCTCTGCGCCGCGCCGGGGAGTGAATTTTCCGGGTAAAACAATAGAATTTACGCTTCGCGAGTCTATTACTGTGATGAATAAAAGAACAATGGCGGTTATTTCTCCCGCCATTGTTCCTGATTTGCATTGGACCAGACCACCATATTTCGGCCGAATCGTTTCGCATCATAGAGCATTATATCTGCAATTTTCAGATAAGTATCATACACGTCGCCCTCTTTGGGAAGAAGCGTTACACCGCCGATACTGACGGTAACCCACTCGGAAACGGAAGGATTGTGAGGCAGATGGAGATCCTCCACAGCCTGCCGTATGGTTTTGAAGAACTGATAAGCGGACTTGGCATTATTGCCCAGGAGAATGGCAACAAATTCCTCGCCCCCATAGCGGCCGAAAAAGTCTGTTGCGCGCTGGAGATGGGAGGCTATGGTTCTGGCCACGGTGGATATCACTTTATCACCGGAGGGATGGCCGAAGGTATCATTATAAACCTTAAATTTATCGATATCCAGCATGCAGATGGTAAAAGGAAGTCCCAGACGAACGGCTTCTCTCCATTTTGACCGGCTTTCATCCTCATAATGTCTTCTGTTGGCGATGCCGGTAAGCTCATCCACCATGGCCTGCTGTCTGAACTGCATCTGGTAATGATGCAGCTTAATGTGCGTATTTGCCCGGGCCTTGATAATAACCGGACTGAAAGGCTTGGAAATATAATCAACGGCCCCCAGAGTCAGTCCTTTCTCTTCGTGCTGAACATCGGAGAGACTGGTAATCATGATAACGGGCGTGTATTTGGTCTGGACGGTTCCCTGCAGCTTTTTCAGCAACATGAAACCGTCGATATCCGGCATAATTACATCCAGGAAAATCAGGGA
Organism: Lachnospiraceae bacterium; assembly: GCA_022797995.1. Lineage (GTDB taxonomy): Bacteria > Bacillota > Clostridia > Lachnospirales > Lachnospiraceae > Acetatifactor. The sequence continues at coordinate 15,190 of JAAWLQ010000004.1, read as the reverse complement.
ATATTCTCCTGACATGGCCTGAAGAAAGCCTTCCGACCCTGTCTGACATATGGTCACTTCATACTCATCCTGCAGAATGAGCTTTAAATATTCGGCCTGTACGAGACTGTCATCTATCACCAATACTTTATCCATGCTTTATCCATATCCTTTCTGATATTTACTTTGTTTCAGGTCACATTTTGGGCGACATATACTACCGTTTTCGGCAAATCATCTGCCCCGGTCCGAGCCAACACAGCGGTGGCGCGCACTCTGGCATATTCTTCCGAACTGATATCGGGATTGTCGAGTATTGTGCGATATTCTATTGTCACATAAGGATGCCACCAACGCAGGGTTTCCGACCAGTTCTGAATGTTCATTACATTCAGATATCTGTCCCGATCTTCGGCACAGATAAAATTATTTGCATATATCTGCAATGCTGCGGTACAGTTCACCTTCTCTCCCAGGATATCACCGACTTTGCTGAGCTGAGATACCACGCGAAAAGTATCCTGCTCCAGATCGACATAATATGTGGAGAAAAAAAGGCTGCTCAGACTGGCGATAATATAAGTTCTGTCCTGCATGGACTGAGGGCTCAGCATAAGTCCCTGACCTATAGTATCACTGTCCTTTTCACTAAAGGTGGCGGGGCGGCTGCTTTCCGATATATCCCATGGTATGTTATGTATGCCCCTGATATCTGATGCACGAGGGGTTATCGTAATGACAAAAGCCGGAATGGTATCCTTCCACATTGTTCTGGCTGCAATCATGTCAACTTCTCCGCCGAACAGAGCACTGTATCTGACAGAACGAAATTCCTGCCTGCCCTGCATCAGCTTAAGGGGACAATTTTCGCAGGAGCCTCCCCATACATCATGGAAGGCCATTCCTTCCCGTATGTCTGGACATACCTGCCGTACCTGTCTGTTAAAATATAATATGCTGTGATTCTCTTCCTGAATGACATAGACGCCGGTTTCAGGCATACTGTCCAGGATTTTTTCATAATCTCTGCTGTCCAAATGCACCCCTCCAGATTCTTATAATTTCAGAGTATTTTTGTGGTGTTTAATTTGCTTAAGAGATATATTTCAGCTTATATTCCTGTCTTTGCCTACTATAGCATGAAATGGGAGGAGAGTCAACGGAGAATAGAGAGACATTCGAAAAAATGTGCAAGTGTTGACTGCAAAATCAGAGGATGATATAATAGAAGCCAAAATAAGCTTCTATTATCAAAATTATATAATAGAAGCCAAAAAAGGCTTCTATTATCAAAAAGCTATAATAATGTCATTTCCTGAAAATTAAAAAGCCTGCAACCACAGGCTTTTTAAATCGGCGCGACAGGATTTGAACATGAATACCATATATTTTCAAAAAGCCGTAAATTCTGGATTTTCTAAGTAAAATCAATGATTTGCGGCTTTTTCTATACTTAAAAATAAACTATCATTTAGTCTATACAATATAAAAATTTATGAATGTTTTGTCCAAATTTTGTCCATGGCGCCCTAACTGAAAAGAACATTCCGAAGCTTTTCGGCTGCATCTCTTTTAGCTTTTTCCTCTTTCTCCATCATAGAGTGCCTGTAGACAGACTTCATCACATGGTCCGTCTCCCATCCACCCATGCGAAGTATATCGGCCTCCGGAACTCCCAGAGCAGACATTTCACTAGCAAAATAGTGCCTTAACTTATGAAGGGAAAAATGTGGAATCCCTATCTTTTTTTCTATACGCGTCAAGCATCTTGTTATGGATTCCGGATATCCGTTATAGACATATCCTTGTTTCCTGATTTTTTCGCTCAGCTCTTTTGGAATAATAATATCTCTGGTACTCTCTGTGGTCTTTGTATTTTTAATAACCCATTTTTTGTTTTCATCCATAACCAAAGCTTTATTGATATGTACAATATCCCCTTCAATATCCTCCGCCTGCAGCGCACATATTTCTGATCGACGCATTCCATAGCATGCTAAGGTGATGGGTATCTCATAAGCAGTGTCTTTGACAGATTCCAGTATCCTTTTTACATCCTCCTGAGATGGCGTATAAGGTTCAGATTTAACTTTTTGCGGTAAGGTGGTGGAAATCTTGAGACTAGGATAAAAAGTTCCCAGGACCGCTGTCAGGAACCCATGGTAATTTCTTACAGTCTTCGGAGATCTTCCCTTTGAAAGTTCATTGATTAATTTATTGATCTCTACCTGTGTAATATCAGATATCGGTAGTTTCCGGAACCACTCAGGGAACCGATTCACGCTTTCAGAATATTCCTTTATCGTTCTGGGGGAGAGCACATTGCGTTTCATGTCGACATAGCTTTCCGCCGCTCGCTGGAAGGTCATTTGAGTATGAGCGGTCTTTATTTTGTTCAGTTCATCCGCCATAGCCAGCATTGCTTCCTTTTGGGTGGGTTTGTGGTCAAAGGTAACGGTATACATCTGGCCCTTATACATCTTACGAATGCGGTAGCTGTCAGTACCTCTTTTTTCGATTTTCATGACATCATCCTCCTTAAAATTGAGTATAAAAATAACAGCCAGCGAAAAAACGCTTGCAGGCTGCTCCCGGAGATGATACAATATCATTGAGTAATGTGTATCCCTCCGGGATATATCTAAAGCCGTTCGGTGTTGGCGCACCGGGCGGTTTTGTATTTATTCGTATACAAAAATTATATTCTCGGAAGTCCAAAAGTTAGGGCTGAATTCAATTTCTATCTCCTGTGCATTCTCTGGTACTTCAAATGCTACTTTTCCAGTGCCTTTTCTTCCAGAAGACATTTTTACAGAAAAATCAAGCCCAGTTCCTTCTGGTGCATAGCTTTGATCTACCTCATACCCATCTGCATATCCGTGAAAATCTGTATACATTACTGTTGTGTCAGAGTTTCCTATGTTTTCAAATTCAAATTCCGCACATATGATTTTATTTCCATCAGCAGGTGCATTGTATTGATTGTAGTCAGTGAATTCATAACAACAAGTATATGTAATTCTTAATGTTTTATTTTCCCATATATCGCCCACATGATACTTATCTTTTTCTTCCACTTGTATTCCTTCCTGTTTGGTTTCGGAAGAATCTGTATCATTCTCTTTTATTTCCTGCGGTTCACTTTGTTCTGATTGCATATTGCTATCTTCTTTTGGTTTATCATCATTTCCTCCGGCAGCTGCTCCAATAACTGCAACAGCCACAACCCCTATGATCACCCATTTCAAAATTCCGCTTTGCTTTTTATTACAGTTTGGACATACTTTTGCTACTTTTGGAATTTCCGCTTTACAATGTTTACATATTTTTTTGGGAATCTGTTCATAGGTCGGAGGAGGAAGTGGAGCTGTTGTCTTTGCGCTTATCCCTTTTTTGTTTATTGGATTTCCGCAGTTAGGACATGTTGTAGCATTTTCTGATACTTCTTTTCCACATTCAGGACAGTTGATAAGTGCCATAATAATTCCCTCTTTTCTTTGGATTTTTATTAAATCGCCATAGCGGTTTAAACTATATCATTTCAAACACTCCCAGATAAGGCTCAAAGTAAATCATATAGTTATCAATGTAGGCCCCTTTTCCGTACTTTGCCTTGTAATATTTCAATGCATCAGCTAGGAACTCTTCTGTAACATCAAGGTATTCTGCAGTTTCTGAAAGATTACTGCAGCGGTTTTTATATGCTTTTATAATTCCTATAAGTCCAATAAGCTTGTCATATGCATAGATACGGCCTTGTAACTCCTGTTTTCTATTGGATATGGAGGATTGGTCAAGGATATCTCCTGTTCCAGTGTAATAGTGCCCCAGCTCCTCCGCCATAACGCATTTCTTTTCTGTTTCCGTCATATCCCTTTTAATTGCTATATTTCTTCCATCAATTAAACCTTTGTGCGCTTTTAATGGCTTCTCTTTTGTTATCAGATTGTTATCGTCTGCTTCTACCAATATATCATCGTAAGTAAGCACAGAAATCACCCCTTTTATGATACAGTAACAAAAATTGAGTACAATAAAACGGACTAAAAGTTTTTCATAATATCTTCATCATATTTCTTATCTTCTTCTGATGCCCCTTCTATTGCATGTGCGGCCTTTACATATGTAGTCTCTTCCTTTACATACCTCGGAACCAGGGTCAGCTCCTCAACCCTCTTCGTGGCTTCATGCTTGCCTATGTCATTGAGAAGTTCGTAATACTGCATGATTTTGGGTGTTTTTTGAGATGGAAGTTCCATTTCATCTGATTTTCCAACAACCCATGCCGGATTTACATTTAATGCTATTGCTATTGCTTCAACGACAGGAAGCTTTATTGTAGTAATTTTCCCTGTTTCATAACGCTGTATGGTGGATTTTGTAACTCCCACTTTTTTGGCGATATCATCCAAAGTTGCATCCCTAAGGTCACGAGCATATTTGATTCTATTACCTATTTCTGCATTCGTCATATTGAATCACCTCTCTATGACAGACATTATATTACATATTATTGCACAATGCAATAGCTAAAACAAAATTAATTAAAAAAAGTTGCGTAGAGCTATTGACATATAAATTGCGCAGTGCTACTATTGAAAATGAAGAAAGGAGGAATTGCTTTGATTAACACAAATAAAATCAAGGGAAGAATGGCAGAATTACAGATAACTCAAAAGGATGTTGCAAACTCATTAGGCCTTGCACAGCCCACTGTTAATCAGAAAATAAACAATATTCGTCCTATGGATTTAAATGAAGCCGAGAAACTTTCGGATTTATTGCATATTGAGCCTAAGGATTTTGCTGTTTATTTTTTTTACAGAGAAAGTTGCATAGTGCAAAAATGAAAGGAGGTAAAACAGACGAGGGAAGATATTTCAAAAATTAAGACCATGCTGAAATTCGTTCAGGTGACATTGCTTATTAATGAAGTAACATATCTCATTTTAACGCTGTTACTATTAAAGTTGCTAAGGCAATTATAAGCGTTACGATGCCGATTGCGTTTGTTTTCCACCAATCAGAACGCCGCTCCTTTTTTCGTTTCAGTTCTTTGTCGGCTTTCTGTTGGATTTGTTCGGCGAGGAGCTTTTCATACTTTTTATTGGTGGGATTCTGTTTGAGTTTTTCCCAGCCAATGTTATTGATGTCATCCTCGATTGGCAATGGTGGAATCGGCGGAGGTGTCAAGGGTATTTTGCTCATTACGGCTCTCCTTTCTCTTTATAGGAGAATTATACCAGACAAGAGTAAGGCAGTGCAAGTAGCTGGTGGAATAAAGGAGGTGAGGGCAAACGGATTTTGTAGAAACAGTATTTACCGAAACGAGCATGGAGCAGGTGGACGCGATCCTGTACCAGGCAATGTTCGATGAAACAGTCCGGCTCCGCAGATGCACAAGTAAAAGCGAGCGGGAGAGTATACGGAGATTCCTTATAGAAGCCTATCAAGTATTCGCTGAAAGAAATAATGCGGAATCTGAAGTAACAGAATGCACAAATTGGATTAATGATTGAGGAGGTGAGAAAAAGAGCAGCATGCGAATTCTTGTTAAAGAGGGATGCTCCTTAGTGATAAAGGAAATCGAAGAAGTAATAATGCTTGAAGATGAATCCGCTATTGGGATTCCAGGGCAAAGAAAAAAGTATACCACTGGAGAACAGACAGAAGAATTGTTCAGAAAAATTCTTACTGACGGATATGTAGATTTATCAGGATTCAATTACAGCAGATATGTTCGGGAAGTTCTTTTCTGAATTGAAATTGCCCCGGCGGTACGCGACTACCCCGGAGCATGGCAACAAGCTAAGCAAGTAGCCGTTGCAGGATTATATTACCATATTTTTCCTGCATTGGCAAGAACAAATGTTCTGAAATGGAGGAAAATTTTATGGATGAAATCAGATTGCGGTCTAAAAGAGACCGGGAGCCGATGACGGACGCGCGGCTCCACATGCTGCTGAATTACGCAGTGGGAATCATTGCGGAGATTTTGGGCTTTGCACTGGCCTTTGTGGTAGTGCTGTGTCTGGCCGGGGTATTGAGATAGGAGGCATCCCATGAAACAGTATGTATACACAGTAGTAAAAGAGTATCCAGACGGAAAAAGAGGAAAGCGTGAGAGAAAAATATGCCGGTATCTCAACACTTTAAAGGTAAATAGGGTTTATACCCACCTCGGCAAGGGGTTCCCGGGAATGTATCGTGTATTATCGGTGGAAGAAGAGGAATGTCCGGATTAAGGAGGTGAGCGGGATGTCCAGAAGGATTGCATTGTGTCCGGAACAGAAAGAGGAGTATATGGTGGCCGACCTTCCGTTCTTTCTTGAGAAGGAGGCTAAGAAAAAGGGAAAGACCCAGAAGGATTTGGCGGAACTACTCGGAATCACTCCGCAGGCCTATGGCCAAAGGAAAAGGAAACAGAAAAACGGAAAGCCTAAAGACACCTTTACATATGGTGATATCCTTAAATTGTTCCGTTTTCTGGAAATGTCAGAAGAGGAACGGCTCAGCCTGTTTCCGCAGCTAAAGTAAATCAATTAATATACCGTGTCCTGCGCGTGGTGCATAACCACAATTCCCCCTTATCAAAAGGTGTGCGGTCCGTCATAGGCCGTGCACCGCGCGGAGGGCACGGGGAGAGGAGAAAAAGAGATGAAGGAACCAATTATTGCGATTCCCAGAGCTCCAGAGTCATGGATTATGGGTTTGATCAGGCTGGGAATTCTGGAAGTTATGGAAAATGGAATCTGTTGCAAAGAAATAGGTCCCTCTGCCGGCAAGCCAAAGGGACCAGAATTAAAAAAATGATGTGCTTTTATTATAAGGGCACGGGAAGGAAAAGTCAAATGGAAACCATGAAAATTAACAAACTTGAAATCGAAAACGTAAAAAGAGTAAAGGCAGTGAAACTGGAGCCGACAGCAAACGGCCTGACCATTATCGGCGGAAACAATAATCAGGGGAAGACATCCGTACTGGATTCCATTGCCTGGGCACTGGGAGGGGACCGTTATCGGCCCTCCGAAGCGCAGCGGCATGAATCCGTGATTCCGCCCACACTTCACATTGTAATGAACAATGGGCTGATTGTGGAACGAAAAGGAAAGAACAGCGATCTGAAGGTAACGGATCCCGCCGGAAAGAGGGGCGGCCAGCAGCTTTTAAATGAATTTGTGGAGCAGCTTGCCATAGATCTGCCCAAATTTATGGAATCCTCCAGTCAGGAAAAAGCAAGAACGCTCCTGCAGATTATCGGCATCGGGAACAGGCTGGCTGAGATGGAACAGCAGGAGAAAGAGCTGTATAACCGCAGGCTTGCCATTGGACAGATTGCAGACCAGAAAGCAAAGTTTGCCAAAGAACAGACCTATTATCCGGAGGCCCCGAAGGAGCCGGTATCTCCGACAGAACTGATCCGCAGGCAGCAGGACATTTTAGCAAAGAACGGGGAGAACCAGAGAAAGAGAGATAATGCGGACAGATTCCGGCAGTCAGTTGCTTTTCTGTCACAGGAAGTAGAAGCCATGCGGGAGCAGCTGTCAAAGAAGGAGAAAGAGCTGGAGGAGGCAAAGACATCCTTAAATATAGCGACTATGGATACCGCAAATCTGCAGGATCAGTCAACGGCAGAGCTGGAAGAAAGCATTGCCAATATCGAGGAAATCAACCGGAAGGTGCGGGCAAACCTGGATAAGGAAAAGGCGGAAGAAGATGCTCAGGCATATAAGAATCAGTACAGCGAACTGACAACAGAGATCAACCAGGTAAGAAAAAATAAGATTGACCTCCTGCAGTCAGCGGAGCTCCCTCTTCCCGGCCTGTCTGTAGAAGACGGAGATCTGATTTATAACGGCCAGAAATGGGATAACATGTCCGGATCCGACCGGCTGAAAGTGGCAACAGCGATTGTCCGGAAACTGAATCCAAAATGCGGTTTTGTATTGCTGGACAAGCTGGAACAGATGGACCTCCAGACTCTGCGGGAGTTCGGTGCCTGGCTGGAGAAAGAAGGCCTGCAGGCAATCGCAACCCGGGTAAGTACCGGAGAGGAATGCTCCATTATCATATCCGACGGATATGTGGTGGGCCAGGAGCATCCTGTGATGGAAGATAAGAAAACAGAATGGAAGGCGGGTGAATTTTGATGGAAATTATCAGAGGGAAAAGGCCAGGAGCAAAAAAAGTGGTTTGCTATGGCCCAGAAGGCATCGGAAAAAGCACTTTCGCGGCACAGTTTCCGGAGCCGCTGTTTATCGACACAGAGGGAAGCACAAAGGATATGGATGTGGCGAGGACGCCGGATCCCATTTCCTGGGCCATGCTGCTGGAGCAGGCAGAGTATGTGCGGACCCACCCGGAGATCTGCAGGACGCTGGTGGTGGATACCATAGACTGGGCAGAGCAGATGTGCGTGGAGCATATCTGTGCGAAGCACCAGAAACGCGGAATTGAAGATTTCGGGTATGGAACCGGATATGTCTATACAAAAGAAGAGTTTGGACGTTTTCTGAACAAGCTGACAGAGGTAGTAAATGCAGGAATCAATGTGGTGCTTACCGCCCATGCCCAGATGCGGAAATTTGAACAGCCGGATGAGATGGGATCCTATGACAGGTGGGAATTAAAGCTGGGGAAGAAAACCACCTCTCAGACGGCGCCGCTTGTAAAGGAATGGGGTGACCTTCTTCTTTTTGCCAACTATAAGACTATGGTTATAAATGTAGACGGACAGGGGGCTCAGAAGGGAAAAAACAAAGCGCAGGGAGGGAAACGGGTGATGTACACCTCTCATCACCCCTGCTGGGATGCAAAGAACCGGTACGGGCTCCCGGAAGAGATGCCGTTTGATTATGCAGGAATCGCCGGCATCATTGAAGCAGGAGCTGCAGGAGGCCGTATCCCGTCAGAGACAGCAGAACAGAAACAGGAACCTTCCACAGGCATAAATTCACCGTCAGAAACAGCAGAAGAAGCATCTGCAGACCACCGCAATGATGCATCTGCTCAGAATTCTCCTGCAGAAACCAACACAGCAAATGTGCAGCAGGAGACCGGGAAGCAGTCCTCCATGATCTGGGAAAGCAATCCGGATAACATTCCGCAGAACCTGAAAGATCTCATGATGTCCAACGGTGTCTGTGAATGGGATATTCAGAACGTGGTGGGTGCCAGAGGATATTACCCTGCGGATACGCCCATCGAGAAATATGATCCCGGATTCATCCATGGCGTTTTAGTGGGAGCCTGGCAGAAGGTATATGCAATGATCAAAGAGATGAAAGAAAGCGGAGAAATTCCGTTCAATTAAAGGAGGACACAGAGACTTATGATCGAAAATGAAAAAGAGCTTCAATGGGATGATGTCATAGAAAAGGATGCCAGTGAATTTGTACTTCTGCAGGAAGGGGATTACGATTTCACGGTAGAGAGCTTTGAACGGGCAAGGCATAACGGGAGTGAGAAACTCCCTCCCTGCAACAAGGCAGTTCTGAAACTACGGATTGATTCGGAACAGGGAACGGCTTACATAAACCACAACCTGTTCCTGCATACCATCACGGAAGGAATGCTGTCAGCTTTCTTCTCCAGCATCGGTCAGAAAAAGAAAGGGGAACCACTCCGCATGGACTGGGGACGTGTGCCCGGTTCTACCGGCAGAGCTAAAGTTGGAATTCATACTTACAAAAACAGAGATGGCGAAGAGCGCAGATCTAATGATATTAAACGGTTTTATCCAAAGGAAGGGGCGGGACAGGCTGCCCCCACCTACAAGGCAGGTGAGTTTTGATGGGAATGGAGCTTCGAGACTACCAGAAAGAGGCAAAGGAGAGTATTTTTGCCGAATGGGAAAAAGGAATTAAGAGGACTCTGCTTGTACTGCCGACCGGATGCGGGAAAACGATTGTATTTGCCAAAGTGACGGAAGAATGCGTACGCGGCGGAGACCGCGTGCTCATTCTGGCCCACAGGGGGGAGCTGCTGGACCAGGCGGCCGATAAAATCCAGAAAGCAACAGGCCTGGGCTGTGCCACGGAAAAAGCAGAGCAGACCTGTATAGGCAGCTGGTTCCGGATTACCGTGGGCTCCGTACAGTCTCTGATGCGTGAGAAACGCCTGTCACAGTTCCCGGAAGGGTATTTTCATACAATCATCATTGATGAGGCACACCACTGTCTGTCAGACAGCTATCAAAGGGTTCTGGAACATTTCAGGGGTGCAAAGGTGCTGGGAGTGACGGCCACACCGGACAGAGGGGACATGCGGAACCTGGGAGAATTTTTTGAATCTCTGGCTTACGAGTATACTCTTCCCAAAGCAATCAAATCCGGATACCTGTCACCGATCAGAGCATTGACCGTTCCGCTTAAGCTGGATCTGACCGGCGTGGGCATTCAGGCGGGAGATTTTAAAGCCGGAGACATCGGTACGGCACTGGACCCTTATCTGTATCAGATAGCGGATGAAATGGTGAAATACTGTATGGACAGGAAAACCGTGGTGTTCCTGCCGCTGGTAAAAACCAGCCAGAAATTCAGAAACATTCTGAATGAGCGGGGATTCCGTGCCGCAGAAGTGAACGGAGACAGCGCAGACCGGACAGAGGTGCTGGAGGCATTTGACAGGGGAGACTACAACGTGCTCTGCAACTCCATGCTGCTGACAGAAGGGTGGGACTGCCCGTCTGTGGACTGCATCGTGGTGCTGCGGCCAACGAATGTGAGAAGTCTATACAGCCAGATGGTGGGACGGGGTACCCGGCTGTATCCGGGAAAAGACCACCTGCTACTGCTGGATTTCCTGTGGCATACAGAGAGGCATGAGCTGTGCCACCCTGCAAGCCTGATCTGCCAGGATGAAGAAGTGGCCAGGCAGATGACGACAAATATCGAAGAGGCAGGAATGCCGGTAGACATTGAAGCGGCGGAAAAACAGGCCGCCGAGGATGTGGTAGCACAGCGGGAAGAAGCCCTGGCAAAACAGCTGGAGGAGATGAAGCGCCGGAAAAAGAAGCTTGTGGATCCGCTCCAGTTTGAGATGAGTATTCAGGCGGAAGATTTATCAGGTTATGTGCCGGCGTTTGGCTGGGAGATGGCCCCGCCGTCAGATAAGCAGAAAAGTACCCTTGAAAAGCTGGGGATTCTTCCAGATGAAATAGACAATGCCGGAAAGGCGGCAAAGCTGCTGGACAGGCTTGACAAACGGCGGATGGAAGGGCTGACCACACCAAAGCAGATCCGTTTTCTGGAAGGTAGGGGATTCCAGCATGTGGGAACATGGCAGTTTGATACAGCAAGAAAGATGATTGACAGAATAGCGGCAAACGGCTGGCGGATCCCACAGGGAATCAACCCACAAGAGTATAGGGAGGCATAAAAGGAATGGAGCGACAGACAAACCTTCTTGAATTACTGGAATACATAGATCCTGTAGGACTGGAATACCAGGACTGGATCAATATAGGGATGGCATTGAAGGAAGAAGGGTATTCTGCCGCTGACTGGGAAGCCTGGAGCATGAGAGACAGTGCCAGATACCACCGGGGAGAGTGTGTGCGGAAATGGAACAGCTTCAACGGTTCTGGAACTCCGGTAACCGGAGGTACCATTGTGCAGATGGCAAAAGAGCGCGGATGGGTGCCGGAGCGTAATCCGGGCCATGAGCTGGACTGGGACGACATGATTAACCTGGATGAAAAGCAGGTCATAGATACCGGGTGGATTGAGGAGCGGGAGGTTTCGGCTCCTGCTTCCTGGAATCCCAAACAGGAGCTGATAAAATACCTTGAGACGCTGTTTGACTCCACTGAGAATGTAGGATATGTCACCCATTCTTTTGAAAAGGATGGAAAGCATATGCCGTCAAAAGGAGTATGGGACCGCACGGCGGGACAGCTTATCCAGGAGCTTTATAAATGCAGCGATATGCTGGATGTAATAGGAGATTATGATCAGGAGGTAGGGGCCTGGATACGTTTCAATCCCCTGGACGGAAAAGGAATCAAAAACGAGAATGTCACGGAATTCCGTTATGCATTGGTGGAATCCGATTCCATGGAAATTGAAAAACAGAATGCTGTCATCAGAGAACTGGAGTTGCCAGTAGCATGTCTAGTCCATAGTGGAGACAAGAGCTTACACGCCGTTGTGCGTGTAGATGCAGCAGACTATCAGGAATACAGGAAACGGGTTGACTATTTATATCATATCTGTAATAAGAACGGACTCCAGGTCGACAGACAGAATAAGAATCCTTCCCGTCTTTCCAGAATGCCCGGTATTATGCGCAACGGTAAAAAGCAGTTTCTTGTAGATACCAACATAGGAAAAGCATCCTGGAATGAATGGTATGAGTGGATTGAAAGCATTAACGATGATCTGCCAGAGCCTGAGAGCCTGGAAAGCGTATGGGATCATCTGCCGGAGCTTTCTCCATGCCTGATAGACGGCGTTCTTCGGAAAGGCCATAAGATGCTGATTGCAGGGCCGTCAAAGGCAGGAAAATCCTTTCTGCAGATTGAACTGTGTATTGCCATTGCAGAAGGGCGCCGGTGGCTTCAGTGGCAGTGTGCAAAAGGCAAGGTGATGTATGTAAATCTGGAGCTTGACCCGGCCAGCTGCCTGCACCGTTTCCGGGATGTATATGATACCCTCGGATGGAGTCCTTCCGGGCTTGCAAATATTGATATCTGGAACCTGAGAGGAAAATCAGTTCCTATGGATAAGCTGGCGCCCAAACTCATCCGGAGGGCGGCGAAGAAGGATTATGTGGCCGTCGTTATAGATCCCATTTATAAAGTCATCACTGGTGATGAGAACAGCGCGGACCAGATGGCGGCTTTCTGCAATCAGTTTGACAAGGTATGTACGGAGCTGGGATGTGCGGTAATTTACTGTCATCACCACAGCAAAGGCAGTCAGGGCGGAAAGAAGTCCATGGACCGGGCCTCCGGCTCAGGAGTGTTTGCAAGGGACCCTGACGCGCTTCTTGACCTGATTGAGCTGGAGACAACGGAAGCGCTGATAAAACAGGAAGAAAACAAGGCGGTCTGTGAAGCCTGTAAGCAGTATCTGAACAGGCATTTCTCCGACTGGGAAGAGGATGTATCTCTGGATGACATGCTCAGCAGCGTACAGATGCTTGACTACTGCAAAAAGAAGCTTTCCAAAGCGCAGTACAGTGATCTGAATGCCATATGCTTTGCTGTGGCGGATAAAGTCAAAAAGATGACGGCGTGGCGCATTGACGGCACGCTGCGGGAGTTCCAGAAATTTGAGCCGTTAAATCTGTGGTTCGATTATCCTGTACACAGGCTTGATGATGTGGGAAGTTTAAAGGATATTCAGCCGGATGCAGAAAAACCAGTATGGCAGAAGGCGGCAGAGAACAGAAAAAAGCAGGCGGAAGACAAGCGTCTGAAAAAGCGGAATGAATTTGAGATAGAATTCTCGAATATCGAGCTGGACGGCCGGGAAGTTTCTGCACAGGAGCTGGCGGATAAGCTGGAGACATCATCTAAAGAGCTGCTTGCATGGTTTGGGGATGGAAAACGCCAGAAACGGGATTTGAAAAAGGACTTTGAAAAATACATAGGTGAAGATGGAAAAACGTACATAAGAAGGAGTGCGCAGAACTAAGTCTTGAGCAGTATTGCGCAGTGCGCACAATCAGGTTGTGTGCAGTCATGTGCACGGGTGCTCATTAGTGCGCACAATTAGGTCATGCGCAGGGGAGCAAAAGGGGTGCGCAACACCTATACTTACGTATAGGGTTATGCGCACCCCCTCATGCGGGGGTATGCAGTGGTTGTCGTGCGGTAGCTTTCGCACGACACCACCACACACCCCGCACACGAGGGGCACCAAACCTTGAGCAGGGAAAAGAAAAAGGAGTGAAGCATTATGGCAACGGAGTTCTTCATGGCAATGGATCCGCCGACATGCACATATCAGGAGAAGAAGGTTACAGTCATCAATGGGAAGCCGGTATTTTATGATCCGCCGGAAGTAAATGCGGCAAGACTAAAACTGATAGGTCATCTGGCAAAGCATAGGCCGAAAGAAATGTATGTGCATGGAGTCCGCCTGACAGTGAAATGGTGCTTCCCGAAAGGGCGGCACAGAAACGGCGAATACCGGACCACAAAGCCGGATACCGATAACCTGCAGAAACTTTTGAAGGATTGTATGACAACTGCCTGTTTCTGGAAAGATGATGCACTGGTGGCGAGCGAGATTGTAGAGAAGTTCTGGGCAGATATTCCGGGAATTTATATCCGGATAGAGGAGCTGTGATGAAGAATGTTATTTACATGCTGGTTGTGGATGTATGGAGACTGGCAGCAAAATACAAATTTCGGAAAATGGGAGATGCAGAGTGGGAAGACTTCATCAATACCGGACAGAAGTTGGTTATAAGATACCGGGCCCAGGGTGAAGCAGTGGAGGAACTGTGCAGAAATCTGCTGGATGTATTTCAGATTTTTTATAAGCAGGTGGAAAAGAGGAAGCAGTGATAATGGTAAAAGAAAAAGTCCCCTGGGGGACATATGCAAAACTCTTCTGGAGGTTTTACCGCTCAGGGGAGAAGAAGCAGAAAAAAGAGTTTCCAGAAGAGCATGAAGCATGGTCAGCACAAAAAGCTATGCTGAACCTGATGAGCCGGAAACATATCTATGATGTGATTATTACCAGGCGCCGGAATGTGCTATATCTGGAGAAGACAGGAGTGAAAGGATGTTAGAAAAGATTTTACAGGAAATTTTAGAAATGGAGTATCCGAAGGAAGAAATTATCAATGGATTGAACGATAATGACATACGTTATAGCAGTCTTTCCGCGGCTTATGGTTTCGGAGTGGCCCAAGAGAAGATAATGGAGCTTATCAGGGGCCATATAGAGGATGAGAAGACTGCAGAACTGTACCGCCAGTCCGCAGATTTTAAAAGGTATGTTGATAAATACTGCAATGATTATGGATATACCACGCAGGAAGCTTTAGAACATGCACTGGTGCGGGAAGTAGCGAAGGAATACCAACCGGTAAAGAAAACAGTGGGTGATGACTACAAGCAGCAGATCATGAGCAGATTTTTGAAAATGGAATAAAGATTTCAGAAAGGAGCCGGAACCTTCCCGGGAAAAAGGCGCGCCGGGTTCCTTTTGTGAAAATGGCAAAGACGAATAAGATTGTAGAACAGGGAGTACAG
>JAAWLQ010000381.1 GCA_022797995.1 Lachnospiraceae bacterium | reverse complement strand
GAGCTGTCCGGAGGCCAGAGGCAGAGAGCCGCCTGTGCCAGAGCTTTGATCACGGACCCGGCGCTGGTGCTGGCGGATGAGCCCACGGGTGCGCTGGACTCCGCCAATGCCAGAAATCTGATGAAGACCTTTCAGAGGATGAACCGCTCTCTGGGGGCCACGATTCTGATGGTCACCCATGACGCGCTGATGGGTTCCTATGCGGACAGGGTGCTGTTCTTAAAGGACGGCAGGATATGGAACGAGGTTCACAGAGGAGAGAGAAACAGGCAGGACATGTACAGGGAAATCTGGTCGACCTGCGCGGCGCTGGGAGGTGAGACGGATGTATTTTAAGCTTGCATTCAGGAATGTGAAACGACAGCTGGGGAATTATATGATTTATTTTATCACCGTCGCGCTGACGGTGGCACTGCTTTTTGCCGTGAATAATATCATCTACAGCCGGAATCTGGCGGTGTTCGTGGACCGGGGAGAGAGTGCGAAGACCACCCTGCAGATTATCGTGGTCATGATTTCCATGGTGGTGGCTTTCGTGTTGAGCTATGCCACCTCCTTCCTGCTAAAACGAAGGAAGCGGGAATTCGGCACTTATCTGACGCTGGGGATGACCAGGCGGGATCTGCTGACTATCTTCCTTGTGGAGACTCTGCTGATCTGTCTGATTGCCCTGGGGGCGGGACTGGCGGCGGGAAGCTTTCTCTTTCAGGGGCTTATGGCGGTGATGATGAAGCTGCTGGAGATGCGCTTTGCTATCGCGGCCTATTCCGCGGAAGGGTTTTCACGGACTATCCTGCTGACAGTGGGCATCTTCCTGACAGCCTCCATTGCCTCCGCAGTTTACCTTAAGTCTGTCAGCATCTATGATCTGATTCACGGGGAGAAAAAGGTGGAAAAGGGGGTGCGGCATCCGGTCTGTTGGTTCTCATTGACGTTTGTCTCCCTGGCGGGGATGCTTGCCTGCGGGGGGCTCTTTTTCCGGGAAATGGATAAAGTGCTTTCCGGCGGTGCAAAGCTGGAGGATGCGGGCATACTGCTGAGCGGATTTATCCTGTCTGTGGTGGGCTTCCACGCGGGCCTGGCCAAAAGCATGGTGGCCTTATTCCTGCGGTTGCCCGGATTTCGGAGCCGGGGGTCCAACACCTTTGTGCTGCGGCAGCTGTCGGGCAGCTTAAGTGCGAATGCGCTGATGTTCGGCGCACTGGCGCTTCTGATGACCTTTGCGGTGGTGGGAACGAATTTCTCCTTTATCCAGAAGGCAGGCCAGGAGGAGGCGCTGCTCAGCGAATACCCTTATGACATTATGTACTATTCCAATAAATATGAGCGCGGCGAAGAATTTCCTCTGGAGGCGGCGGAGGCTGTCATTGAGAAGTATGCGGGCATCAAAAAGAGAATTCCTTACCGTATCTTTGAGACGGGCAGGCAGGATTTTTACAGCAGGACGAAGTGGTATGAGGAGTGGATGGCGCCTGGGGATAGCTTTATGCCGGTGAGTGATTTCAACGCTGTCATGGCGCCTCTGGGGGTGGAGCCGGTTTCCCTGGAAGGACAGTATATGATCGTGGGGAATAACCCCATCGTGGGAGAGTCGGACTGGTCGGACATGGTATACGAATGGGGCGGGAAGTCCTACACTTATCACAGCTGCCGGCTGGATTATCCGAAGATAAGCTATCTGTATTTCTATGTGGTGGTGCCGGATGAGGCGGTGCAGGGGATGGAATGTGTGGAACAGAGTGTGGCTTATCTCACGGAGCAGAACAGGTTCGACGGCATGGCATTGGAACAGGCGCTCCGGCAGGTGATTTATGTTTTTCCGGATGGGGGACTGGAGGGAATGGAAGAGGCGGACGGAAGGCTTGAATTCGAAATCCGGGAGTACCACAGACAGGAGGAGAACAATGTGTCGGCAATCCTGGTGGTGGGCGCGCTGTTCGTATCCGCGGTATTCCTGCTGCTGGCCATGGCGATTCTGGCCCTGAAGACCCTTTCCACGCTGGGAGAGGACAGACAGCGGTATGAGATATGCTTCCGGCTGGGAATGGGGGAGAGGGAGCAGTGCAGAGCCCTGTTCCGGCAGACCTTCAGCTTCTTCCTGCTTCCCTTTGTCCTGCCCTGTGTCATGAGCATTCCGGTGGCCTGGTTCGGAAGGCATGTGCTGCGGATTGCCCGGATGGAGGCTGCGGCGGATACCGTGCCGCTGATCACCGGAATCGTGGCGGCGGGCATGGCGGTACTGTATCTGCTGTATTACACGGCGGCTTATCTGATTGCGAAGCGGACGGTGGTCAGGGGAGGGTGATGCAGGTGTATGAAAAAAGTGGGTGGAACTCTCCACCCACAACTGTTAAACGATTGTTTTAGCCTTAGTAAAGAGTTGAGCGAGCCTATTTTGTCTGTTTCACCCATAATTCCATAAAGTCCTTTACCAGAGCCTCGTCACACTTATCTCTGCATTCCTCTGTAAGCAGGTCGGAATCAGACAAAAAACGCCTGAGCAATTAAGCTCAGGCTAAATTTTTCCTCTAACGAATTGCAATTCACGCTTATTGAACTTTTGATGCTCAATAAGGTTGGGAGCAAGTCCTATGCTACTCCATAGGCAGAGAGCTTCTTTGTATTTCTATTGCCCGCAAAGTCGGGACGGGTAGCTCCTCTCTCTCCGCAAAAGCACTCAAGCTTTTCATTGCTTACAATCTAGCATGAGGAGTCCTTATTTGTCAACCAATTTTTGCAAAAAAGGTCATTGGATACAGTTTACAGAACCCCCATCCAATTATATAATAATGCCATACAAATGTGTCGCCAGGCCGTGAAAGGAGCCCATATGACTATGATTCATACAATTATTTTTGATGTGGATGGAACCCTATATAATGAAACAGATGTGAAAATGCTGGCAGAATTATCCACGGCCAGGCTTCTGTGCGACCGCTCAGAAGCAGACGTGGATTCGATATATTCCACATTCCGCAGGGTAAAGCGTCAGGTGATTCAGGAACTCAAAGGGCTGCCCGAAGCAAACGACAGAGTCAGATGGTACCGGGAGCTTTTGAAGGAACTGAATATCAGCGATATAACCGGCGAAGAGCTGAGTCGGCGGTACTGGCAGGTGATCTATGACAACATGAAACCTTTCGAGGATTTTGTATATGTTCTGCCGGAACTGGCGAAGAGGTATAAATTGTATATTCTCACCGATGAATTGCTGGACATTCATAAACGTAAGCTGGAATGCCTGGGACTGGACAATGCTTTTGCGAAGACCTTCTCCGCGGAGCAGGTGGGCGTCACAAAGCCGGATGAAAAGCTGTTCCGGCATGCCATAAATGAAATCGGCGAGCCGGCGGACAGTATCCTGATGGTGGGAGACAACCCCGGGGCGGATATCCGGGGAGGAAACAGGGTCGGAATCAGAACGGCATGGCTGAGGCGAGGAAAGTATCATTACTATCCCCAGAGCGGAGAGGAGAAGCCGGATATTACATTTACCAGCTATGTACAGCTGGTGGGGAAGATAGAAAACTTCAAAAATATACCAAACAGGGATTCAGATCAAAAGTGATTCTACATATATCGAATTAAACTTGAAAATTTAATATTGCTATGATATAATCAAAAACGAATCGGAGATTTGAATATAATAGAATTATATAATAGAAGCTAAAACAAGAAACGATACTTATAACTGGAGAGCAATGATATGAATGAACAGCAACGAAAATTTGAACTGTATCTCGATGAATAGATTACAGATTGCCGACAACGCAGTGAGCTGCTTGCCGCGGATGAACGTACGGATGAAGGAAATTTTGAAAAGGTCCGGGCAAATGTCTATGAGATATTCAAAACCATTCTTTCCGCTGCAGAAAAGGTCTGTGGAAAGGACGACGGCGCCAGAAAGCGTTTTTTCCTGCAAAAAACGGACGAAATTCCCGCAAATTGGACGACTTCTTATGAAGAGGCAAAAAAGCAGGGGGATGTTGAAAAAGTGTACATAGAAAGTATTAAGCTGGACACTGTCCGGGAAATAAAGGAGATGTGTATGCAAATCTGGGAGGAGAACACATGACCGAATCGGAAGCAATCAGCCTGTTTAAGTGTCTGGCGGATAAATCAAGACTGCAAATATTGAAATCCCTTGCCGTCGAGGATATGTATGTGGAGAGACTGGCTGAGAGACTGGGCCTTACGGCGCCTACCATCTCCTTCCATCTGAAAAAGCTGTGGGATGCCGGCGCTGTGACCTCTTACAAAAATCAGTATTA
>JAAWLQ010000380.1 GCA_022797995.1 Lachnospiraceae bacterium | reverse complement strand
GGGTTGAGACCAAAGCCAGAGTGGCATATCTGCCTGACAGAACTTACCTGTCAGGCTCAAAGAAAATCACGGACATTCTGGACTATTTCTGTGATTTCTATGCGGATTTTTCCAGGCAGAGGGCGTTGGAAATGCTGCACAGCCTGGACATTTCTCCCACTGCGAAGCTGAATACCCTCTCGAAGGGTACCCGGGAAAAGGTGCAGCTGATACTGGTTATGAGCAGGAATGCCGACCTTTATGTTCTGGACGAACCCATTGCGGGGGTGGATCCGGCGGCAAGAGACTACATTCTGCGGACTATCATCAACAACTATAATCCTGCGGCCACCGTATTGATTTCCACTCATCTGATCGGAGATATCGAGCAGGTGCTGGATGAAGTGATCTTCATGCGGTATGGGTATCTGGTGCTGTATACCTCCGTGGACAATATCAGAGAACAGCACGGCAAGTCGGTGGACGCTTATTTCAGGGAGGTGTTTGCATGTTAGGGAAACTGATCAGACATGAATGGAAGGAGACATATAAAATGGGCTGCCTTCTGCTTTTTGTTGTGACACTGGTCACACTGTTCGGATGGCTGGCCTTTCAGACACCCATGTGGAAGTCGTTGAGCAGCGGAGGCAGCAGCTTCAGCTGGGTGGATATCTTCAGCATTCTCACTCTGATGATGTATGTGATGATGCTGGTGGGCATCAATTACGGAATTACCATTTATCTTGGGATTCGTTTCTATCAGACCATGTACACAGACCAGGGCTATCTGACTCACACGCTGCCTGTGACGAAGCATCAGCTGCTGTTTGGCAAGATTCTGGTCAGCGGCCTGTGGTTATTTTTTCTGATGCTGTCTATGTATCTGTCCTTATTTATCCTGGGGGTGTCCATGGTGTCGCTGTTTGTGCCGCAGGGATATTCCCTGGCTTCCCTGTGGAGAGAAATGGGATTCAGCTTTGGGGAGATGCTTGAGCTGATAGGAGAGGAAATGGATTTTAACGCCATCCGCTGGCTGGTGACGCTGCTGCTTACCACAGTGCTGTCGCCCTTTGCCACGGTGACCATTCTGTTCGGGGCCATATCCATAGGACAGCTTTTCAATAAGCACCGGGCGCTCATGGCGATTCTCAGCTATATAGGCATCATGGTGGCGACCAATATTATCAGCTCTGTGGTTCGGAGTATTGTGATGGTATCCGGGATGACCGCGGGCAGTTATCTGAACGGCACTTTGGATTCCACTCTTATCATCAATCTGCTGCTTGCGGTGGGACTGTATTTTGTCTCCTGGCATGTGACCAGCAACCGACTGAATATGCAATGACAATGTGACGGCCTGAGCTGTCGCATGACAGGGCTGAAGCTTGAGGTGAGTATAAATGCAGATGCAGAAGATAATCGATCAGATTCTGGAGGGAGAGTTTGATTACGAAAATGGCTCTCTTGATTTCTCCTGCGAAAAAATAGAGATTTCCGTCCGGAGAGGACAACGGTGCGAGGGGAGCTTTTGCATAGGCGCCCCCCGGGGACTGTACACCAACGGCAGCGTGATTTCATCGGACTGGAGAATGGAGTGCCTGACCGGAGAATTTACAGGGGAGTCGGCGGAGATTGCCTTTTGCTTTCACGGAGAAACCCTTGAAGAGGGGGACGTGGTAAAAGGGAACTTTGAGATAGTCAGCAATCGGGGAGAGTATTATCTGCCCTTTGCGGTGACCGTGGAATATTCCATGCCGGAATCCTCCGTGGGTATCGTAAAGAATCTGTTTCACTTTGCCAATCTTGCCAAAAGCAACTGGAAGGAGGCCGTGAAACTGTTCTATCAGCCGGAGTTCGCGCAGGTCTTAAGCGGCAGCGACGCCGCGTACCGCGAGGACTACAGGGCGCTGTCCGCCTGTGACGGATGGGAGCAGAATGTGGAGGAATTCCTGATCCGGATTCACAAGAAGGAGAAGGTGGAGTACCTGGCGGAAGAGCAGGAACTGTTCGTCAGAGAGACCGCCGCGGCTCTGTCCGGGGGCGTGACGGAACGGGAGCTGACGGTGGCGAGAAACGGATGGGGATATACGAGACTTTTGGTGAAATGCACCGGGGATTTCCTTTTTACGGAGAAGGAAGTGCTGACGGACGACGATTTCCTGGGAAACCGCTGCAGACTTCCGGTGTTCATAGACGGCAGCCGCTGTCACGGAGGAAGGAATTTCGGGCGGGTCACTCTGTATAATTCCTATGTGAGGCTGGATGTGCCGGTGACGGTCCAGGTGGAGGCTGTCCGTGCGGGAGCGGGACGGGAGGCAGACAGAAAACGCTATGTCATTCAAATCACGGAATCTTATCTGGCCTTTCGAATGAGAAAGATAGGGACCTCCGCATGGCTGAAGGAGACGGGAAGCCTGGTGGAGAAGCTGGTGAAGACAGATGAGAGCGATATATCCGTGAGACTGTTTCAGGCACAGCTTCTGATCACGGAAGAACGATATAATGAAGCGGGCTGGATTCTGGATCATGTGGCGGAGCTTTTCGAGAAAAAGGAGCCGGAAGATACTCTGCGCGCCTATTACCTCTACCTCACGACCCTGATTCACGGGGAGAATGAATACATTGCAAGAGTGACCGGGGAAGTGGAGCGCATTTTCCGCCGGGATGATACGAACTGGCGTGTGGCCTGGCTGCTTCTGTATCTGTCCGATGATTATTTCAAGTCGGACAGGGATAAATGGGCCCTGTTTGAGCGGCTTTTCCAGGCGGGATGTGCCAGCCCCATATTGTATATCGAGGCGCTTTCCACGCTGAACGGGAATCCTGCCCTGCTGCGCAGGCTGGGCAGATACGAGCGTCAGCTGTTGTTCTGGGGGGCCGGACAGGGGCTGCTGAAACGGGAAGTGGCGGATCAGCTGATCTATCTCAGCGGCAGGGTGAAGGAATATTCGAGAGTGCTGTTCGAGACGCTGAAGATTCTGTACGGGAAGAAAAAGGATGTGCGGCTTCTTCAGGAAATCTGTGCCCTTCTGGTAAAAGGCGGGAAGAGGAGCAGGGTATATTTTGACTGGTATAAGGCGGGGGTGGAGGCCCAGCTGCGAATTACCAATCTCTATGAGTATTATATGATGTCTCTGGATCTGGACAGGCTCCAGGAGCTTCCAAGACCGGTGCTGATCTATTTTTCCTACCAGAACAGTCTTGATTATGCCCACAGTGCGTATCTCTATAATTATGTCCTGCAGAACAGGGATAAACTGGGAGACATCTATGAGGCATACAGACCCAGAATGGAATATTTTGTGGCGGACCAGATACGGAAGGGACATATTGACAGACATCTGGCCGGTATGTACAATAAACTGCTGCAGCCCCACATGGTGGACGAGCAGACCTGCGAACCCCTTTCCCGGCTGTTGTTTGCCCACCGGATTCAGGTGGAAGACGACAGACTGCGGAAGGTTTATGTGTACCAGCCGGGGAATCTGTATCCCGGAGAGTACCAGCTGACGAACGGGCGTACATGGGTGCCTCTGTACGGCAGCCGGTACACCATTGTTTTTGAAGACGGGAACAGGAACCGCTTTATCGCAAGCGTGGAATATACCATGGAGAAGCTGATCATTCCCGGGAAATTTCTGCGCTGGCTCCTGCCTTTTACAAAGGTCAGTCCCGAACTTGATCTGTACCTGTGCGGCGACGAGAGCATATGCAGGGAAGAGCCGGAGGAAAGGGTAAAACGGGAGGTTCGGATAGCGGATTCCGACTATGCGCAGGAGGAGATCAGAAGGGAAATCTGCCTTCGTATTCTGCAGCATTATTATGATACGGACGATATGTTTGCCCTTGACGAATTCTTAAAGAGAGTACCTGCGGAGGAGCTCACCGCCGCGGAGAGAGGCACCGTGGTCAGGTTTATGGTGCTTCGGGGCAATTATGACCTTGCGGGCGAATGGCTCCGGACCTATGGGCCGTATTTTGTGGATGTGAAGATTCTGGTCCGCCTGCTTGGCGCACTTATGGAGAGGCGGAATATGACGGAGGATTCCCTGCTGACGGCGGCTGCGGTGTATGTATTCCGCAGGGGAAAATACGACAGCAGGATACTGGAATATCTGATTCTGTATTACCGGGGCATGACCAGGAATATGCGGGATATCTGGAAGGCGGCCAGATCTTTTGACGTGGACTGTTACAGGCTCAGTGAGGTAATTCTGGTCCGCATGCTGTATTCAGGCGCATTTGTGGGAGAAAAGATGGAAATCTTCCGCCATTACCTGTCCCAGGGGGCAAAGCCCGAGGTGGAGGAAG
>JAAWLQ010000379.1 GCA_022797995.1 Lachnospiraceae bacterium | reverse complement strand
CCTATCAGTTCATGAAGAACAGAATAGACCACCTGGATATTACACCTGCTCAGCTTGCGCTGGATCCCTGTAATGCCTCTTCCGTGATTACGGATGTCAATACCGGCGATGTGCTGGCCATTGTTTCCTATCCGGGTTATGACAATAATATGATGGCAAATTCCATCGATGCGGATTATTATGCGAAGCTGAACGCGGACAAATCCCGGCCACAGTATAATTATGCCACACAGTACACGGCGGCACCCGGTTCCACTTTTAAAATGATGGTGGCCAGTGCCGGTCTGATGGAAGGTGTGATTACCCTGAGCAGTCAGACCAACTGTACGGGAACCTTCGACGAGCTCCCGAACGACCCCCATCCGCCCAGATGCTGGAGAAGATCCGGCCATGGAAATGAGAATGTGACCACGGCCATCAGAGACTCCTGCAACTACTATTTTTACAATGTGGGCTATCAGTTTTCCATGGGTTCAGGTTCATATGTGGAGACAGAGGGACTGGATACGCTGCATAAATATGCGGATCTGTTCGGATTAACAGAGAAATCCGGCATTGAGATAGCGGAGGTTGCTCCAAATGTGTCCACGGAAGATCCCATGCGTTCCTCCATAGGGCAGGGCAGCAACAGCTATACCACCGCGGCGCTGGCCAGGTATGTGACCGCCGTCGCCAATAAGGGAACCTGTTACAATCTCACATTGCTGGACAAGGTCACTGATTCGGACGGAAATGTAATCCAGGAATTCCAGCCGGACATTCGCAATACAATTGACATGCCGCAGGAATACTGGGATGCCATTCAGGCGGGTATGAGGCAGGCGGTGGAGAACAAAGTGTATTTCCAGGAGTTGGCCGTGAGCGTGGCCGGTAAGACGGGGACTGCGGAGGAGAGAACGTCAAGGCCGCCCCATGCGCTGTTTACCTGCTTTGCGCCCTATGAGCAGCCGGAAATTGCCATTGCAACCAGAATTCCATTTGGAAATTCTTCCGATCATGTCGCTCAGGCAACCAGAGATATTATCAAGTATTACTATGGTCTGGCGGAAGAGGAAGAGCTGATTACCGGTACCGCAGATATGCCTGACGAAGGAATTACCAATGAAATGTAGGCGACCGGTATTGGCACGGGAGGTAAATTTTACAGAGCAGGCCCAGGCCGGATTTTACAGGCGGATTGAAAGGGGCATGGAGGATTGAGATGAGAGAGGCAGTTATCATTAAGAGTTTTCCAAATGGAATCGCGCTTTATCTGAATGAGGAGCTTCCTTTCGAAAAGGTTCTGGAGGAAATCGGATATAAATTCGGACAGGCCAGGAGCTTCTTCGGCGAGGCCATCATGGCGTTGTCCATCGAGGGGCGTCCTGTGTCAAGCGTGGAGGAGATCCAGATTCTGGAAACCATCCATGAGAACAGCGACCTTCATATTATCTGCATTGTAAGTCGGGACGAGGAGGCCAACAAAAATTATATCAAGGCTTTGGCCCACACGGAGAAAAAGCTTGTCAGCCAGGAGGGCGGACAGTTTTTCCGGGGGGATCTGAAGAACAGAGAAGTTCTGGAGACCGACAACAGCATTATCGTGCTGGGAGACATTTATCCTGGAAGCGCCGTGATCAGTGCCAGAAATATTATTATCCTGGGCGGTCTGTACGGCGAGGCATATGCCGGGGGAAGCGGTTGTCAGGAATCCTATGTTGCTGCGCTTGAAATGGAGCCGGAGAGAATTAAAATCGGCGATTTCAAATATAAACCAAATACAAAACAGGCGAAATGGGGGATTCATCCGAAGGTACGGCCGAGAATTGCATATATAAAAAACAACAGAATCGTGTTTGAAGCGTTTACCAAAGATTTGCTGGATACCTTCGACTGAGAAGCCGAAAAAGACAGGGTATCTGGAGGACGGTGACAATTTTCAGGAGGTTAAGGAAAATGGAGAAACAATTTTCCCAGGAGCAGAAGGGCTCCAAAGTCATTGTCGTCACTTCAGGTAAAGGCGGTGTGGGCAAGACCACCACAACCGCAAACGTGGGAACAGGTCTGGCAAAGCTTGGGAAGAAGGTCTGCCTGATTGATACGGACATAGGTCTGCGCAATCTGGATGTGGTCATGGGTCTGGAGAATCGTATCGTCTATAATCTGGTGGACGTGGTGGAGGGAAACTGCCGGGTGAAGCAGGCTCTGATCAGAGACAAGCGTCATCCCGGGCTGTATCTGATGCCCTCCGCCCAGACCAGAGACAAAAGTGCCGTGTCGCCGGGACAGATGGTCAAGGTAATCGAGCATCTGAAGGAACAGTTCGACTATATTATTCTGGACTGTCCGGCGGGTATTGAACAGGGGTTCCAGAATGCAATTGCCGGGGCGGACAGGGCGCTGGTGGTAACTACGCCGGAGGTGTCCGCCATCCGTGATGCGGACCGGATTATCGGGCTGCTGGAGGCCAACGGGTTCAAGCAGATGGATCTCATTATCAACCGGCTCCGGATGGACATGGTCAGGCGGGGGGACATGATGTCCGCGCAGGATGTGGTGGATATTCTGGCGATTCCGCTGATCGGCATTATTCCGGATGACGAGAGTGTGGTAGTGGCCACAAATCAGGGGGAGCCTCTGGTGGGAAGCAGTTCTCCTGCCGGACAGGCTTATGCGAATGTGGTACATCGTGTGGAAGGCAGAGAAGTACCCTATCTGAATTTTGATAAGGGGATTTCCTTCTGGACCAGAGTAACCGGAATTTTTCATAAGGCATAGGAGGGCGTGAAATGAGACATTTTTTTCGCAGAAAAAGCTCCTGCCAGATAGCAAAGGACAGATTGAAAATCTTACTGATCTCGGACAGGGTAAACTGTTCTCCGGAGGTAATGGAGCTGATTAAGACCGACATCGCAAAGGTTTTGTCAAAATATATGAAAATTGATTCGGAAAATATGGAAATCCAGATCAACACAAAAGGCAGCAAATCGGGAAGAGGCGGTAAAATGCCGGTGCTTTATGCAAATATTCCGATCATGGATGTCCCCGGACAACAGATCGAGAAAATTCTGGATTGAGGTTAAGACTTTCACAGTTAATTGTTGACAGAGGAAATTATGTTTAAAAGATACAGGATACGTGATTATGATTTTAAACTGGTATTGATGATACTTGCGCTTTCAATCATTGGAATTGTTGTAATCGGCAGTGCGGAACAGTCCCTGCAGTCAAGACAGATGTTTGCGGTAATTGCGGGAGTGGTTCTGATGACGGTGATTTCTTTCCTGGATTACACGTTGTTGCTGAAGCTTTCCTGGCTTATGTATGCAGGTAACCTGGTGCTGCTGGCGGCGGTCTGGCAGTTCGGGGTAAATGTGAAAGGAGCGACGCGCTGGCTGAAAATAGGCGGCCTGCAATTTCAACCTTCAGAAACTGCAAAAATTTTGTTGATTTTATTCTTCGCACAGTTTATTATGAATCATAGGAAGAAATTAAATACCGTGCTCATCATCACTTCCTGTATCGTTATGTTTGCCCTGCCGTGGATTCTGGTCTGGAAACAGCCGGATCTGTCTACGAGTATGGTGCTGCTGGTTATATTCTGTGTCATTATGTTCGCAGGAGGCATCAGCCTGAAGCTGGTGTTCGCAGTGCTGGCGGTGGCGATTCCTGCGGTGGCATTGCTGATTTCACTGGCACTGCAGCCGGACAATGAGCTTCTGACGGACAATCAGAAGAACCGTATCCTGGCATTTGTCAATCCACAGGAATATTCAACCACCTATGCCTACCAGCAGCTGAACTCCGTGAAGGCCATTGCCTCGGGACAGCTGGACGGAAAAGGGTATAAGAACAATGAGATTACATCGGTGAAAAACGGTAATTTTCTTTCGGAGGCAGAGACGGATTTTATTTTTTCCGTCATTGGTGAAGAGTTTGGATTTAAGGGATGTGTCGTTGTAATTGTTCTTCTGTTCGGCGTTTCTCTTGAATGTATCTCTGTGGCGCGGAAAGCGAAGGATACAGCCGGTGCGATTATCGGGGCCAGCATGGGGGGCTTGGTGGCCTTTCAGAGTTTTTTCAATATCGGCGTCGCAACCTTTATCCTGCCCACCACAGGGCTAACGCTTCCCTTTGTCAGTTATGGACTGACATCATTGCTTAGTCTGTATATCGGAATGGGGTTTGTACTGAACGTAAGACTTCAGGCAAAAAAGACAAAACAGTAGAAAATACGTGGAGGTACTCTTATGAACATTGCGCTGATAGCACATGATGCAAAAAAGAAGCTGATGCAGAACTTCTGCATTGC
>JAAWLQ010000378.1 GCA_022797995.1 Lachnospiraceae bacterium | reverse complement strand
TTACGTCCTCCTCTGCGGCAGTCCTGGAAAGAATCCTCAGGCCGCTGTGGTTCTCTCCGCTTAATCTGCCTGTCACCACAACCTGCGTGTCAAAAAGCACGTTCCCGGTAATGTAGAAGATCCCGGGAAAGCGCTCTTCCAGCACCCTCCCCGACTTCCTTAATTCCTCAAACAGTTCCCTGGGGTAATTCTCGCGGAAGATGGATACCGTCAGCTCCTCCGCCGGGATCTGGTTCACCATATCGCCCAGGCCCTTATTCTTCCTTCGCTCCGGCTAAAGTAAACTCCATCTCCCCTCCTGTCCAAAGCAGGAGATTATTTCTTCAATAAATTACCACTTTCTCCTATGGAAAATCTTCTGCTTTTATTATGTTGGCAAATTGGTATAAAAGCATAGATTTTCTGAAAAATAGATTTACTGAACCCGGATTTGGGTATCTGCGCTTAGAAAGTATTATGCTTTGTGCTTATCTTACCATATTGGGGAGATTTGTCAACAAAATTTCCGATTGTTCCCAGAAAAGTTTGTCTTTCTTACTCATAGCATTTCTCCCTGGACTATCCGGAATTTGCTCCCACAATTCAATAATATAGTTTGATCTCTTCCAGCAGTTTTTCTTCATTATTGTTATCATGCTCATAATCCATATATACAGTTCTTCCGCTTTGCAGATAGATTAGCCAGCCCTGCAGTGAGCATATGTACGTCCGATCAAGATCCGACAAATCCGAATATTTCCCCACATACACATTCCCTGCCTGCCAGGATTCATTCCGTACGGGATAGAGAAAACTTTTACGAATATCCTGTATCATACGCGCATAGCCATCCTCGTCGATCACAAGCATATTGGTCCTTCTATCGTCGGCATTTCGCATAAGTTCCCGTATTTCCTCTTTCGTGAACAAATGAATAGGTTTCCCGCATTTCTCTATTTCCACAGAAAAAGGATCTTCCAAAATCCGCCCGGTATATCCTGCCTCCCTGCATTTTTCCTCTACATATAGATTACATTTCTTACAGATCTCCCATATTACCTCTCTCTCATAAGAGTAATAGATTTCGGCCTTCACTTCCCCATCCGTTTCACGAATATAGCCGTCCGCACACATAAGGAACTGCTTTCTGTCCCAAAACCTGCTCAACCGGCCTTCCTCCCTGCCATGATACTCCAGATAAAACTGAAGCCTCCTGTCACTCTGACCGCCATTCTCCTTCAGGAATCCGGCAAAGCACCAGGAAAAAGCATTTTCCTGAATAAAAGAATACGGGTTCTTTCCTCCGGCTCTCCGCACTGCTCTTTCCGGTTCTTCTTTTTTAAAAGGATTATCATTCAAGACCCGGCTGTCCAGAATCACTTCCTCCTCTATCCCGGCTTCCTTCCCTTTCTCAACCATGGCAATCAGGCGTGAGATGTATTTCCGGAACTCATCATTGCTGCACATACCGTGCCTGCCGTCATAGGTTCCGTTGATCTGGTTGTAAGGACCGTTTTTCAACACAATCAGGAACTTCCCCTTCAGATACCTTCTCACCACCTTATAACCCTTCGGAAGCTTTTCTCCGCTGTCATAATCATAGACGCCATATTGTGAATATGCGGCGGACACATAGCTGCCCGGATAATCCTCCACCAGATATTCATAGCTGATTTCATCATATTGTTCCAGCACTGGCTCCAGGGGTGCCAGTTCCAACAGGAAATAATTCCACCTGTAATTCCTGCCAAACCCCTGGTAACACAGCCGTTCAGGCCTGACAACAAAAAGGGAACCCAATGCACCATGAATATAGATACAGCCTTCTTCCGCAGCCTCCTCTGCATATACAAAGTCAAGCCCGCCTCCATCGGAAAAAAGCATGTGATTATACACCGGAAGGGTTCCGACAGTATTCAATATATCCACAATTGTCGCCGCTTCGCTCCAAAACATAGAATCCGCCCGGCTGTCCCCAAAAAGCTGTCTCCCCAGGAAAAGCCATTCACTCTCCTGCCTTTTCTCAAAGTCCTCCACCGTATTCAGCCATTTTTCCAGCTCTGCTTTGAATCCCCCTATATCCGGCCGATTCTCAGGCAAATTGTCCGTGGCCTTTGTAAGCAGCTCCTCGATTTCGACTAAATGAATATTTTTGAACCGCTCCATCAGTCGCAAGCTATGACTTTTGTCAAGGAAATTGTAAACTCCATCAAATCCCTTCTCATCCCAACTCAGCAGCATCCACAGCGTCTTTGCCATGGAGAAGACATCCGCCTTCTTCCCGTCCGCATGCTTCGGATCCCTCTTCATCTCCGGAGCAATAGTGAAAACCGCACCCAATCCTCTGTCCGAACGGGTAAAATCATTGGGATTGTCCGGGAATTCCACCAGACCGAAATCGCCGAAGCAATACCTGTTCTCATATAAATACAGGTTGGAAGGCTTGATATCCCGATGGGCGATTCCTCTCGCATGAAGCTGTTCCAATGTCCCGGCAAGATCTGCCATGCCTTTTACAATCGCCTGCACTTTTAGCTTCTCTCTCCGGATGTAATCCATGACAGGGATGGCCAGCGGCATCGTGTACCAGTATTCCTCTTCGGAAAAATCCAGGATAGGAATAATTCCCTCCACATCCGCATTCTCCCGCATAATGCGTATCTCGTCAAGAAAGCGGACTCTTTTTTCTTCGTTTTTAAAGCAGAGTATCTTCAGCGCGTACTTTTCAGCGGGGCGCTTTATCTCTTCTTCCTCTCCTGCTGCTCCTGTTGCTTCTGCCTCTGGCACACTTTCATTTGCCGTTTTCGCTTCCGTATATTGCTCTTTTCTTTCTACAAGATAAACCTTCGCGTTACCTCCCTCGCCCAGTTCTCCGAGCTTCACATACTTTTCTTCCCATGTTGCTTTCTTTTCTTTTGCCATGATCTGATTTCCCCTTTTGCTCTTTTCCACAGTTCCTGATTTTTATCGTTATAATGTGCTATTCATAATGCTCTGTCGCATATTCTATGCCATCGAATAAATCGTCAAATGTAATTTTTACATTGGGAAAATGCACAAGCCTTAAATCATTTTTATTATTCTCTATAACCGTACAAAACAGGTAATACTTTGGGGCATCCTGCTCATAATCAAGAACATATATTTCTACCTGTTTCTTTCTCCAGTCCACAATCCAGTATTCATCAATTTCCTGAGTCCGGTATAATTCCATCTTCTCACCACGATCATACTTTTCAGTTGATGGTGAAAGCACTTCCATCACAAAACGTGGATTATTGAAAAATGAATTTCCACGCCTGTTACGAAAACGACAGTTGATGGAAACATCCGGAATAACAGTTTTGTCTTCCCCATCCACTTCCCATTTATATTGCACATTATCTCCAAATACCCTGCATAAACTATCCTGCATCTGGCTTCCTACTTTAATCAGAAAGTTGGAAATTACCATGGAATGCTCAATATATGCTCCCGCCATATCCGTTATCTGTATATTTAATGCACTCATAAAGTCTCCTTATATACTAACCATATTTCCAATAGCTTCCTCAACAACAGCATTCAGACTTTTTCCATGTTCAATCGCATACACCGCAATATTACGATGGAGTTCCGGACTGATTCTGACATTAAATGTTCCCTTATAAGGCTGCTCAGGTTCCACATTTCGATCTTTACAGTCTTCCAGGTATTCATCTATCACATTCTGAAAATCTTGTTCCAACTCCTGTACAGAATCCCCCTCATAGGACAGCAAAGATTTTATTCCAACCACCTTTCCAAAAAGGCAGCTATCTTCTTTGGAATATTCCACTGTACCATTGTAATTCTTATATGACAACAAGTTACTCATAATAAACCATCCTTTCCCAACTTCTCTATTACCTGATCTAATACATATCTCTTTAGGATTCCACCCGGATGTGGCTTATGAAAGTTTATCACTTCGTTACTTCCACTTTTTATAAATTTTACTCCTGATCCGGTTCCACCTTGTTTTAACTCATATCCAAAATAGGATAATAATGATTCCATTTCATCAAAAGTAAAATCTTTAGGTCTCTTCCGCAATCTATCTATCAGTTTATCTTTCTTACTCATGGCATCTCTCCTTATATATAATATACCTCTTTGCAAGAAAATATGCAACTATTTTTAGTTGCTGTTTAAATGGTGTCTCTATTAGAAATCTGCAATTTCGTCCAAACTAATAATCAAGCTTCGTGATTTGACGCAATT
Organism: Lachnospiraceae bacterium; assembly: GCA_022797995.1. Lineage (GTDB taxonomy): Bacteria > Bacillota > Clostridia > Lachnospirales > Lachnospiraceae > Acetatifactor. The sequence goes on along the minus strand of JAAWLQ010000378.1, from coordinate 92 downwards.
GATTCAGATATCTGTCCATCTTAAATATCTGATTTGGATTGGACAGAAAAACTGACATAATCTAATACCTCTGCAGTCTCTTTATCAATTAC
>JAAWLQ010000377.1 GCA_022797995.1 Lachnospiraceae bacterium | reverse complement strand
GGAGCAGTACTTTCAGCGTCAAATCTGATGAAATAATAGAAAGCTTCCTTCATCTTCTGGATTTCGTAAGCAAGTCTCTTCTTGCCCCACTCGTCCACCTCTGTGATGACGCCGCCGAATCTTTCCACAAGCGCTTTGCATTTTTCAATGACAGCAGCTCTCTCTTCATCTTCGATCTTTGCAGATACGACTACGGCTAACTCATACTTGTTCATGCTCTGTTACCTCCTTTTGGTCTCTGGCCCGCACTTCCTGCGAGCAAGGAATTTAATTCATCACGAGTAAATATGATAGCACAGATTTCCTGATATTACAAGTGTTTTTTTCTGTTTTCCGCGATATTTCCGCGATACTATATACTCTTTTTGTAACATATAAAATATCCCTCTGAACTGTCATCATTTTTCATAATATCTACAAAAATTTTCACTGTGAAATTTTTCAGATACTCACGGAAAATACAGTTGCCATCACCCCAAAGATAACGTATACTATATCAGGTAGAGACAAAACGGAGTACTTAAATTCCGTCGGTTGAAATGTTAATTCCCTGTCAGGGGACCCATGAAATATCGGAGTATAAAAATGACATCACATAAAAAAGAATTTCTCCAGCTTTCTCTGATGGCGGCAGCTATTGTGCTGATGGTCATCGGGCTGGCTAACGGCGAGGCACAAACCGTTATGGGAAAGGCCGTAAATATCTGTCTGGAGTGTATCGGAATTGGATAAGAGGAAAACAGTACAGGCATTGTTTGCTTTCACCACCAACGCCCATGTGCAGGGCTTTCTGAAAGGTACCATTTACAGGGGGAAGCTGAAAAATGTCTGTGTGCCGGGACTCAACTGCTATTCCTGCCCGGGTGCGCTGGGAGCCTGTCCCATCGGCGCAATGCAGGCGGTGGAGGGGAGTACGAAATATGGAATATCCATGTATGTCCTCGGCTTTCTGGTCTTTGTGGGTTTACTTGCAGGGAGATTTGTGTGCGGCTGGCTCTGTCCCTTCGGCCTGGTACAGGAACTGCTTCATAAAATTCCCGTCAGGAAATTCCATGTTCCCAAAAAAGTAAATGCTATCCTGAAATGGGTAAAGTATTTTATTTTGTTGGTATTTGTAATACTTCTGCCGATTTTGACAGTAGACAGCTTCGGGCTTTCCACCCCCTATTTCTGTAAATACATCTGCCCTGCAGGCACTCTGGAGGGTGGTCTGCCGTTGCTTTTGCTGAACAAGCCGTTACGCGCGGCCGTGGGATTCCTTTTTTCATGGAAATTGCTAATACTGATCCTTGTCATTATCGCCTCGGTGCTGATCTTTCGCCCGTTTTGCCGCTACCTCTGTCCTCTGGGTGCGTTTTATTCTTTCTTCAATTCCATCAGTCTGTATCGCTATCAGATTGATCAGTCAAAATGCATCAAGTGCGGGAAATGCTCCGGAAGCTGCAAAATGGACATAGATGTCTGCAATAAGCCCAATTCGCCGGAGTGCATCCGCTGCGGCGCGTGTGTCAGGGCTTGTCCCACAGGAGCTATAAGCGGCACCCTGAAAAAGTGCGACAAGAAGGCCTGCGGCTAATTAGCCGCAGTTTCCCCGCACCAGAATCCTCACTTCATAGCCTGCCAGCCACATCTGTCCTTCCACCGGCTCCCCGGTCTCGAAGTCCGTCAGTTCTTCCTCCGGAATGACTACCGCATCTCCCGGATTCCAATTCTGCACAAAAAGGTACTCCCTGTCCCCTTTCGTTCTCATAGTCACTGTTACGCCTTCGGGAAATACCCCTTTCAGACAGGGCAATACACCTGCCTGAGGCGCCGTTTTCCCATAGAAGTCCTGCAGAAAGTCCATCCCGGCGCGGGCCGCCATATAATAAGCTCTGCCCCTTCCGTAAGAATTCACTGTCAGTACCGGTTCTCCCGCATAGAAATCCTCCTGATACACGGCCAGCGCCGACGCAGTGGACAGGTACACACGTTCACACAGCTCTGTCAATTTATATTCTTTTCCGTTCCAACATGTATGATTACTCTGTCCATCCCAAAGGCTGTCAATCTCCTCCCTGTGCAGACCGAACACTGCGGTCATATCATGGGGGACACGCCCCTCAAAGCAGAGATCGTTCTCATTGACCAGCCCTGTCTGATAAGTGCCAATCAACGTTCCGCCCTGCTCCACAAAATGACTCAGCCGTTCCGCGATATCACCTTTCAGCAGATACAGCATCGGCGCAATCACAAGCCGGTACTCCTCCAGAGAAGAGCCGGAATCAATGACATCCGCCGGAATTCCCAGCCTCCAGAGCGCGCCGTAATGTGCCTGTATGGTTTCCATATAATGAATTCCGCTGACCCTGGGCCCGAAGCTGTCCTCCAGTGCCCAACGGTTCTCCTGATCAAAAAGAATCACCGCTTTGGGCCGCACCATACTGCCGCAGATTTCTTCCAGTCCTTCCAGGCGGCGACCCACCTGTGCCACATCCCGGAATACTCTGGTATCTGTGGTCGCATCGTGGTCCAGCACCGCGCCGTGGAATTTCTCGCTTCCTCCCCGCCCCTTACGCCACTGAAAATACTGAACGGAATCCGCGCCGTGGGCCAGAGCCTGCAGGCTGGAGAGCATATGCATTCCGGGACGTTTCAATCGTGAAATTCTCTGCCAGTTGGTGACACTGGGCGTACTTTCCATTAGTAGAAAAGGAGCCCTGTCCCCGTGAATGCACCGCATATAATCGGCGGCACAGGCTGTCTCCACGGCAAGCGCCGCATCGCTTTTTTCCCCGCTGTGCCATTCCGGATAGTTATCCCAGGACACCAGGTCAAGCACATCTCGAAAATCCGTATAATTCAGGCCGTCATAAAAACCCATGAGGTTGCTGGTGACAGGCAGCACGGAACCGCCTGCTTCCAATGCCTTTTTCTCCCATGCGCAGAAATCGGCTGTCTGCCGGGAGCAAAAGCGCTTCCAGTCCAGGTTCAGACCGTGAGTGGCATTTTCCCCATGGGGCGCGGGTGCCTGCACATGCTCCCAACAGTCATAGCGATGACTCCAGAAGGAAGTCCACCACTCTCTGTTCAGCGCCTCCAGACTGCCGTACTTCTCCTTCAGAAACTCCCGAAAAGCCTCCTGGCACTTTTCACACCAGCAGGCGCCGCCAAATTCATTGGAAATATGCCAGGCAATCACTCCGGGATGGCCCGCAAACTTTTCCGCAAGCCTCCTGTCCAGCTCCCATATCTTCTTCCTATAAACCGGAGAAGTATAGCAGTGATTATGCCGTCCGCCCATCTGTTCTTTCACGCCGTCCGCCCTTACGCGCAGCACCTCGGGATACCTGTAAGCCATCCACATGGGGCGCGCTCCGCTGGGCGTGGCCAGAATTGTGTAAATGTCATTATTGTATAGGGCCTCGATGCGCTCCTCCAGGAAAGAAAAGTCGTATTTTCCTTCCTCCGGCTCCAGCACCGCCCAGGAAAAAATCCCCAGAGACACCACATTGACTCCCGCCCGCTTCATCTGCCGCAGGTCTTCCTCCAAAATGTCCGGACGGTCCAGCCACTGATCCGGATTATAATCTCCTCCATGTAAAAACTTCTGATGCAGTATGCTCATTCTACTCCCCTTATCCTATCGTCTTTTCCCTGCATAACGTCAGGCACAGTTCGACCTGGTCGAGATCCAATTCCATTTCTACCACACGATACCAGCCCTTTCAGCCCGGCAGACCAAGGACTACTCTGTCCCTTTCCGCCACACAATACCGGCCCCTTCGGTTCAGCAGGCCACGGACTACTCTGTCCCTTTCCGCCGCACAATACCAGCCCTTTCAACCCGGCAGGCCACGGACTTACTCTGTCCCTTTCCGCCACACAATCCCGGCCCCTTTCATCCTTCCAGACTACAGCCTGTCCTCTCCCGCTTTCGCCGTCAGTTCCCGGGCCGCATTCCAGATAAAGGCCTGGGGCCAGGCCACCAGCCACTCATTGATATATCCGGGAGCTCCGCTCTCTCCCCAGCAACAGTGATGGTATCCCTCGTTCTGGGCCCCGGCTCCCCGGAACAATCCATGAATCGTCTTTCCTTCCTTCGGTGCTATATTCTGAATCGCATTGGCCCACATTAACTCTCCCCGTCGGCGCCAGTGTTCGTCTCCTGTGATTTCCCACAATTGGAATATCTGCGGCACCACCAGTGCTCCCCACGGGTCTATATGATGATGCTGGGCTGACACGCTGGTTCCGCCCAGCGTCCGATATTCATAATGTTCAAAATCACTGCCCTGCCCTGGAAGAATGTCATGATGGAACATCCAGGAACA